>JAFTPG010000125.1 GCA_017463375.1 Ruminococcus sp.
AAACTCCCTCCCTAAAACTTTTATTTAAATTTTTCAGATAGGGGGCATGCCCCCTATCTGAAAAATTTGAGTTGAAGTCTTTGGAAAGGGGGCTGGGGTGACTCCCTGCGGGGCAGGGAGATGTCGAGCTTGCGAGACAGAGGGTACGGGTGACGGTTAGGCAGAACCTTTCTTCAGAAAGGTTTGCCCCAGTAGGCTGTAGAGCTACTCATACTAAACAAAAAAGGGCGAAAAACGCCCTTAATTATATTCCGGTAATTTTGCTCAGCCGTTCGGAGAGGATCAGCATTACTAATGTAATAAGAATCAAAAACGCAGGGAAGATAGCTATACCTACGCTATCCGCAATGAATCCGAAAAGCGGAGGCATAAATGTTGAGCCTACATAGGCGCACGCCATCTCCATTCCGATAATTGCCTGCGACGACTTGCTGCCGAATCGCTCAGGAGTAGAATGTATCAGGCAAGGATATATCGGGGCACATCCTAAACCAATGAGCAGAAGTCCGATCACTGCTCCGATATTTCCAAGCGGAAGCAGCATTGTGATGATTCCGGCTGCAAGAATAGTAATTCCCATTCTCACAAGCTGCTTGTCGGTGAATTTTTCTGTAAGGAATCCATTCAGGAAGCGTCCCGCCGTGATTCCGAGGAAGAATATCGAACCCCATTTTGCTGCCTGTTCAGCGGAGATTCCTTTCTCAAAAACAATGTAGCTGACCGCCCAGAGACTTGTTGTTTGCTCGACGGCGCAGTAGCAGAGAAAGGTAAGCATAATTTCCTTTACACCTTTGATTGATATCGTTTTCTTCATTCCCAGCGGCTCAGAGCTTTCCTCTTGCGAGTTCCCGAGGCTCTCGGCAGCCTTCTTTTTCCACAGCGGCAGGGATATGATCAATACCGCAGTCAGAATTATCTGAAGCACAAACACAGAAAAATATCCGCCGCTCCAGCCATGACTGTTTGTAAGGAAATACGCCATTACATATGGACCTACTGAGCAGCCGACTCCCCAGAAGCAGTGCAGCCAGCTCATATGACGGCTACTGTAATGAAGTGCAACAAAATTATTCAGTGCAGCATCAACGCTTCCAGCTCCGAGACCGTAAGGAATGCTCCACAGGCACAGCTGCCAGAACTGCGTACTTACGGAGAATCCGAACAGCGCACACGCTGTCATTGCCACGCTGACTGCTGTAACAGCTCCTGTCCCGAGCTTTCTTACAAGACGTTCACTGAACAGGGCTGACAAAATCGTTCCGCCTGATATTATCATGCTTATAATTCCTGCATACGAAACGGAAACATCAAGATTTTCATACATACTCGGCCATGCCGAACCAAGAAGCCCGTCAGGAAGCCCAAGACTTATAAATGAAATGTAGATTATTGCAAGAAGCAACTGTACCATAATTTGTTCACCATGCTTAGATCAATTTTTTCAATGCTTTGCAGCAGCTTATCTGCTGTACATCTCTGTTATATGCCGGATATTTTCACTCAGGGTTCGGCTGAGCTGTGAATCAGTCATGCGCCACTTCCAGTTTTCGCCTACGGTTGAGGGAGTATTCATTCTTGCAGTATCATTGAAGCCGAGCCAATCCTGCATCGGAATTATGCAAACATTCGCTTTACTCCGCATGATCAGGCTGATAAACGATATATGAAGCTCTGAATCAGGAGTATATCTGTCGCTGAGATAGTCTCTCGCCATCTCACGTTCCTCATCGCTGATCGTCTCAAACCATGAGCTTATTGTCTGATTATCATGAGTTCCCGTATATGCAACGCAGTTCTCATCATAATTATGCGGAAGATAATCATTGCGGCTTCCGGTATCTCTTGAATCAAACGCAAACTCCAGAACCTTCATGTTCGGGAATCCGCTGTCTTTCACAAGCTGGCGTACTGTATCAGTCATAAAGCCCAAATCTTCGGCAATTACATCCTTTTTGCCGAGAGCTTTTTCTGCTGCTCTGAACAGCTCAATTCCGGGACCCTTTTCCCAGTGACCGTTGACTGCGGTCTTGTCGCCGTAGGGAATGGAATAGTACTCGTCAAAGCCTCTGAAATGGTCGATTCTGACAACATCATAAAGTCTGAAGCAATGTGCAAGACGTGATATCCACCATTTGTAGCCTGTGGATTTGTGAAGCTCCCAATCATAAAGCGGATTTCCCCAGAGCTGACCGTCTGCGGCAAAGCCGTCGGGCGGACAGCCTGCAACCGCAGTCGGGATATTGCTTTCATCAAGCTGGAAAAGCTCGGGATTTGCCCATGTATCAGCGCTGTCAAACGCCACATATATCGGAATATCCCCGATTATCTGAATACCGTTTTCATTGGCATAGCTTTTCAGCTTATCCCACTGGCTATAAAAATTATACTGCAAAAACTTGTAGAAGTCAATATCATCGGAAAGCTCCGAGCGATACTTCTCCATTGCGGAAGCTTTTCTCAGACGGATATCCTCGTCCCACTCGTTCCATGAAACTCCGCCGAATTTGTCCTTGACTGCCATGAACAGAGCATAATCCTCAAGCCACTCGTTTTCCTTGCAGAACTCTGCAAAATCCTGATTCTCCGCAATATTGCTGTTGCTGTATGCTTTGCGAAGCAGAGGAAATCTTCCATGATAGAGCTTCTCGTAATCAATTTCGTCGGGAGTATCTCCCATATTCGCTTTGCTGCATTCTTCTGCTGTGAGCAGACCGTCTTTGATGAATTCCTCAAGATTAATGAAATATGGATTTCCCGCAAATGTGGAAAAGGACTGATACGGTGAATCACCATAGCTTGTGGGACCCAGTGGAAGTATCTGCCAGTAGGTCTGACCTGCTTCCCTGAGCCAGTCAACAAATTTATATGCACTTTCGGAAAAACAGCCGATTCCGTATTCCGACGGAAGGCTCGATACCGAAAGAAGAATACCTGCGCTTCTTTTCATAACTCAGTTCCTTTCATATTCAATCATAACGCCGTAGTGGTCGGAAACAACGGGATAATT
This sequence comes from Ruminococcus sp., assembly GCA_017463375.1. Classification (GTDB taxonomy): domain Bacteria; phylum Bacillota; class Clostridia; order Oscillospirales; family Ruminococcaceae; genus Ruminococcus. The sequence continues at coordinate 3,008 of JAFTPG010000125.1, forward strand.
CTTGCCGTTGAATATGACCTCCGAGCTTTTCACTCCGGTCTTTCGGCTGCACCAAATCTGGTCTATCCTCATTCCGTCGGTGGAGCTTATTTTCTCCTTCCAGCCGTCGATGACCTTGCCGACTGTTATTCCGCTGTCCTTCGACTGTGCAAGCTCGTAGCTGTCATGCCAGTGAGATTGTGCTACCATGTCGTAGCCCTCGTCACGAACCTCGGCAGGACTGTTGAAATCCCCCATAAGCCAGATCTTGCTGTATTTCATCATGTAGGAATCAGTATTCTTCCACTGATTCTGAAACGGTTCGTCCTCGTCGTTCCACCAGCCGTAGTGCACGCTGAAGAACCATTCGTCGGGAGCCGCTTCTGTACGAATTCCAACTATTTTTCGTGTTTTCCAGTTATTGTAGTCATTGATATCGCTCACAAGCACGACATCTGTTTCCATTATGGGACTCAGGCTCATAAGAGCTATTCCCTCGTCATATTTATCATAGCCTATTTTAAGAGGAAGCCATGTCCAGCTGTAATTGATTCCCTTTTCTCTGAGAAGTCTTACGGCGTTGAATACATGGTTGTCACGTCGGATCACTGCACTGCTGCTGCACTGACAGTAGCCTGTCAGCTCGTCTTTGGAGACTTCTGCCTCGCAGAAGGTCTGATTGACCTCCTGCAAAGCGATTACCTGAGGCAGCTCCTGTGAAACTGCCTCAACGAAGTCCCTGAGCTTTTGGGTGTAGTGTTTCTCTATCAGGCTGTGGCTGTTGAGTGTAAGAAGTTTGATAGGTCAGCACCTCTTTATAAAATATCGTTAATGTCGGATTTCAGAACATCCGCTTTCGGACCGTAGATCGCCTGAATTCCCTTGTCCTTTTTCACAAGTCCAAGTGCGCCCTCTGCCTTCCATGCGTCGGCGTCGGCAACAAGATTCGGGTCCTTTACGGTTACTCTGAGTCTTGTCATGCAGGCGTCTACAAGAGTAATATTCTCTCGTCCGCCGAGAAGTGCAATGATTCTCTCAGGCTGTCCGCCGCCGGCTGAGGATGATTTCTTTTCGTCAGAGGAAGCTTCCTCATCATCACCGCCGCCTGCCGTATAGTTTCCGAGACGTCCGGGAGTTGCGAATTTGAATTTGCCAATCATGAAGTGTGCCACAAAGTATCCGATTGCAAAGAATACGGCTACTGCTATTATAAAGTTGATGATATCTCCTGCAAGACCTGCCTTGATAGACATGGGAACTCGTGTTATAAATTCGAGATTTCCGAACGAGTGAAGTCTCAGGTCGATGATTCCGGAAAGTGCAAACGCACATCCCTGAAGAACTGCATATACGATATAGAGCGGAAGAGCACAGAACATGAACATGAACTCGATAGGCTCTGTTACACCTGTGAGAAGTACTGCGAGTCCTGTGGAAATAAACATTGAACGGTATTTTTTCTTCTTGTCCTTGTCAACTCTTCTGTACATCGCAAATGCAATACCGATAAGAAGTCCTGTTGCGCCTATCATCTGTCCGACCTTGAAACGTGCAGGGATTACTGTTTCCATGAGATTATTATAGGAAGCCATATCGCCTGCGTCCTTGAAATTGATGAGATCTGTTACCCATGCAAGCCACAGCGGATCCTGTCCGAATACCTCTGTTCCTGCGTTTACGCCTGTGAGAATCTCGTATGTTCCGCCGAACGATGTGTAGTTCATCGGAATTGTAAGCATGTGATGAAGTCCGAACGGAAGAAGCAGACGCTCAAGTGTTCCGTAGATAAACGGTGCGAGTACGGGTGATGTGTCGGAAGAATTTGCGATCCAGATTCCGAACGAGTTGATTCCCGACTGTACAAGCGGCCATACAACTGCGAGTCCGAGCGATACGATTACCGACCAGAAAATTACTGCAAGCGGTACGAATCTCTTTCCGTTGAAGAATGAAAGTGCGTCGGGAAGCTTTCTGAAATTGTAGAACTTGTTGTATACCATTCCTCCGACGAAACCGGAAATGATTCCGACGAATACGCCCATATTCAGCGCAGGTGAACCAAGAACCGATGTAAAGTAGTTCTCAACGAGCATTTCCTGTCCGAACAGCGAATGCACTACCGCATCGGGGTTGCTGAGCATATCGCTTGTTACGCCGAAAATAGCTCCTGTTATATTGTTTATCAGTATGAATGCTATCAGTGCCGCAAATGCGCCTCCGGCTCTTTCCTTTGCCCACGAACCGCCTATTGCTACCGCAAACAGAATGTGCAGATTGTTGATGATTGCCCATCCGATGTTTTCCATTACCCCGCCGACCGTTACGACTGCGCCGATATCTCCGCCTGCCATCGCAACAAGCTTTCCAAGACTTATCATGAGTCCTGCCGCCGGCATTACAGCGATAACCACCATCAGAACTTTGCCAAGCTTCTGAAGAAAGTCAAAATTAACGCCTAATCTTCTCTTAGGAGGTTCTTCAGCAGGAGCTGCTTTGGTTACTTCGGCTGCCGCTGTCTCCTCGGAACTGTCACCAAACGAGATCAGAGCTGTTGTTCCCTTTTTGACTGTTCCCTCATGAACCTTCATCTCCATGTCGTCTGCACCGTCGCATACCAGAACGGGAGTAATGAGATTGATGTTATGCTTTTTCAACAGCTCGATATCAACCTCAGCTACAAGGTCTCCGACCTTTACCTTATCGCCGACGCTTACATGGGATTTGAAGCCCTCGCCTTTCAGTGCAACTGTTTCAAGTCCGAAGTGCACCAGAATCTCAAGTCCGTCCTCAGATGTGAAACCGTATGCATGGAAAGTTTCTGCAATTGATGAAATTTCTCCGTTAACCGGGCTGTAGATTTTTCCATCAGCAGGAATCACTGCACAGCCGTCTCCGAGCACCTTTTCCGAAAATACCGGGTCAGGAACCTGCTCAAGAGCTACCGCTTTTCCGTTCAGCGGCGATGCGATGCTTACAGTTTTTTTGTTTACATTGCTTGCCATTATTATTTCCTCCTTAATCATTTTTGTCCGCAAATATTGCACTGAATTTACGCAACATTTCCGTTTCCTTATGCAATTATTATACATCCGTTGCACAAAAATTGCAATAGGTTTCTAAAAAATTCTCGCAAAAAATTTCAATTTCGTCAAACTTATACAAATCCTCACCTCTGTTGTAGGGCAAATTGCCCAATGCAAATTCATTGCACTGCTATGTTGCACCAGTGGTTTCCAGAAAGTTGCAGCAATTCCTTGACTTTTATACGAAATTATCCTATAATTATATTATAAATATTAATAAGGAGACTTGCTTTTATGTCTGTTACTTTAAAAGATGTTGCGGCTCTCGCTGGAGTCTCTCCCTCAACCGCTTCCAGAGCCTGCAAGGATAATCCCTCGATCAGCAGGGAGACTAAGGAGAAAGTCCGCCGTGCTATCGAACAGCTCGGTTATGAGCCAAGCTTTCAGTCGGCAGGCTCTGAAGCTCCCGAAAATAAAACGATCGGCATTATTCTGCCGCCCTCCCCGAAAGAATCCTTCGAGAACGCTTTTCACCTCGAGGTTATCAGAGGAGTTAGTCAGTTCTGCAATCAGCATCATTATATGAATACGGTTATCACTGGTCAGGATGAGAATGAAATACTGAGAGTCCTCAGCGATTTTGTGAAAAGCGGTCAGGTGGATGGCTTTATCGTTACCTACTCCAAGCAGGAGGATCCTGTTATTGATTATCTCTACAATGAGGGATTATTATATGTAGTTATCGGGAAAGCATACAGATTCGCCAATCAGACCGTCTACGTCGATAACGATAACGTTCTTGCAGCTCAGGAGGCTACGGAGCATCTCATAAATCTCGGACATAAAAATATCGCTTATCTCGGAAGCGACAGCAATCTTATGTTCTCAGCCGACAGAAAATCAGGGTATCAGCTTGCTCTTCTCAATAACAGTATGGCTGTTGATCCCGAAAATATCATTGAGCTTCCCTTTATTCCGGAGGAACATTCTGCCGCTGTACACTCGCTTCTCAGCCGTGAGGAGCGTCCCACTGCAATTCTCGTGAGTGATGATATCTTCGCTGTTGCGCTTGAGCGTGCCTGCATTGAAATGGGAATCTCTATTCCGGACGACCTGTCAATCATTTCTTTCAATAATTCCCTTTTTGCAAGACTCACTTCACCGCCGCTCACCTCTATTGATATAAACTCCGTTCAGCTCGGAATCGAAGCCGCTTCGCAGGTCATCAATCATATTGAGAACCCGAATCTTCTCGCTACAAAGATCATCGTTCCGCACAGATTAATCGAAAGGCACAGCTGTATCAGACTATAGCAGCATAAATCAGGGACGCCCTGCTTGATAGGGCGTCCCTTTACGAATTCATTAAAGCTTCCAAATATCATTGTTATACTCTGCAATTGTTCTGTCGGATGAGAAATATCCTGCCATCGCAATATTGACAAGCATCTTTTCTGCCCATTCCATTCTGTTCTCATAGTCGGAATAAGCCTGCTCTCTTGTCTTTACATAGTCGTCAAAGTCAGGGAATGTCATGAACCAGTCCTTGCCGATAAGCTCCTTTGAGAGACGCTCGAGACGCTCCTCGTCGCCAAGCTTCATAAGCTCCTCGCCTGTGATGAAGTCAACGGCACGCTTGATAGCCTTGTTCTTGGTATAGTAGTCCTTAGCCTTGTAGCTCTCGTCCTTGTAACGCTTTACTACAGTATCACTGGAATCTCCGAAAATGTAGATGTTCTCATCTCCGACAAGCTCATGGATCTCCACGTTTGCGCCGTCCTCAGTACCGAGAGTTACTGCTCCGTTGAGCATGAACTTCATGTTTCCTGTACCGCTTGCCTCCTTTGAAGCAAGTGAAATCTGCTCCGAAATGTCACACGCCGGAATAAGCTTCTCCGCATATGTTACATTGTAATTCTCAACCATTACAACGTTGAGATACGGATTGACCTCGGGGTCATTACTGATAAGCTCCTGTAAACAGAGAATCAGGTGAATGATGTCCTGCGCAATGATATATGCCGGAGCTGCCTTTGCTCCGAAGATTACTGTAATCGGAGTTGACGGCTTCTTGCCTGCCTTGATTTCAAGATACTTGTGAATTATATACAGCGCATTGAGCTGCTGACGCTTGTATTCGTGAAGTCTCTTAATCTGAATGTCGAAAATCGAGTTCTCATTGATTGATACATTCTGCTTCTTAACGAGATAATTTTTAAGCTCAGCCTTTTTGCTGTCCTTGATTTCAAGAAGCTTCTTCAGAACTTCCTTGTCCTCCTTGAATTTCAGGAGCATTTCAAGCTCGTCGGCATTCTTCTTGAAGCCCTCTCCGATAAGAGATGTGATAAGCTCCGTAAGCTGAGGATTACTGTGGAGAAGCCATCTGCGGAATGTGATTCCATTTGTCTTGTTGTTGAACTTCTCGGGATAAATCTTATAGAAGTGGTTAAGCTCCTCGTTTTTGAGGATATCCGTATGAAGCGAAGCTACGCCGTTTACACTGTATGAATAGTGAATGTCGATGTGAGCCATGTGGACTCTCTCGTCCTTGTCGATGATGTAGAGCTTAGGCTCGTCGTACTTTCTTCTTACCTTGTCGTCGAGAACCTCGATAATCGGCATAAGCTGAGGTACTACCTGCTTGAGATATGCGATAGGCCACTTCTCCAGAGCCTCAGCAAGAATAGTGTGATTTGTATATGCACAGCTCTTGCTTACTGCTTCGATTGCGTCGTCCATTTCAAGTCCTCTCTCAACGAGAAGTCTGATAAGCTCGGGAATTACCATTGTCGGGTGAGTGTCGTTAATCTGAATCACCGCATAATCAGCCAGATCATAGAGATTGCAGCCCTTTGCCACGCACTCGTCAAGTATGAGCTGTGCTGCGCTGGATACCATAAAGTACTGCTGATAAATTCTCAGCATACGTCCTGCGTCGTCGCTGTCGTCGGGATAGAGGAAAAGTGTGAGATTCTTCTCGATATCCTCCTTGTCAAAGGAGATCCCGTCCTCGACAATCGACTCGTCAACACTTTCAATATCAAAAAGGTGAAGCTTATTCGTTGTGCTGTCGTAGCCTGTAACGTTGATGTCGTACATTCTTGATGTAACTGTTGCATTCCTGAACTTCACGCTGTATGTCACGTCTGTCTTGTTCAGCCAGCTGTTATCTGTGATCCACGGGTCGGGAATGGAAGTCTGAGCGTTATCCTTGAACACCTGTCTGAAAAGTCCGAAGTGATAGTTAAGTCCTACGCCGTCGCCGTTAAGACCGAGTGTTGCGATGGAATCAAGGAAGCATGCAGCAAGTCGTCCAAGACCTCCGTTTCCGAGAGAAGGCTCGTTTTCAAGCTCCTCGATCTCGCAGATATCCTTGCCGTTTTCAGCAAGCTGCTTCTTCACTTCATCGTAGATTCCGAGATTGATGAGATTGTTTGACAGGAGCTTTCCGATGAGGAATTCTGCTGAGATGTAGTACAGCTTCTTCTTTGACGGCTCAGCTTTTTTCTGCTCTGCCATGCTGTTTACCAGCTTGAGAAGTCCGCAGTAAATTTCCTCGTTGGTGCACTCCGATACAGATCTGTTATATTCCGATTTCATAATTTCTGAAAGATTCATATCAATTTCTCCTTTGCAATATGTTGCATCGTTAACGTGATTATATTATAATATTATTATAGCCCTGATTTCTTGCATTATTGTTTCTCTTTTTTGCACAATACTATCCTTTTTCCAAATAAGGAGGCTCTGTAAATGGATAAAAACCAGTACGAAATATATCATGAGAATATCAATCACACTCCCTCTGACTTCCCTTATAACACATATCTCTGCTCGATTCCGCTGGACTTCAGAAGCGTCAAGATCCACTGGCATGACGAAACTGAGATCATCGTTATAAAAAAAGGCGAAGGAATCATCTGCGTTGACCTGACGGCTTACTGCGTTAAAGCTGGGGATATTGTTTTCGTTTTCCCGGGACAGCTCCACTCAATCGAGCAGAAGGACAATGCTGTAATGGAGTACGAAAATATCCTTTTTAAACCGAAGCTGCTGAAATCCTCGGGGCATGACTACTGCAATGATAATTTTATTCAGCCGCTGTTCTCGGGAAAAATCAAGATGTCTCCCGTTGCGGATTCAGAGTGCTCCTATTACCCGGAGCTGTCCGCTCTCATCACCAGAATCGACCGCCTGTGCGATATGCGTCCTCACGGCTATCAGCTGGCTGTCAAGGGCTGCTTGTTTGAGATTCTCTTTGAGCTTGTTTCTCACTGCGGTGAAGCTGAAATCAAGTCGATGAGCAGAAAATCACTCGAAAAAATAAAAATCATCCTCACCTATATCGCTGAAAATTATCAGAATGATATCTCGATTGACGATATCTCACGCCACTGCTTTTACAGCAAGTCGTATTTCATGAAGTTCTTTAAGGAAGCCATGGGTACGGGCTTCATTCAGTATCTCAACGACTATCGTCTTGAAATCGCAGCAGGACTCCTGATTGATACTGATGATAATATTCTCGATATAGCCGTCAGCACGGGATTTGACAATCTCTCGTATTTCAACCGCTGCTTTAAGAAGAAATACGGCATCGCTCCGGGGAAATACAGGGCTAATGCTGTATAGATAAGGGGACGCCCTCTCTTGCAGGGCGTCCCCTCTTTCAAAACAGTCCACCGGACTGTTTTGAAATTCACCCCTTGCGGGGCGCTTTTCAAGGCAAAGAGTTTCGCTCTCTGCGGAGAGCGACCAAAGGCGCTGCCTTTGGAATCCGCCAGCCTTTTGAAAAAGGCTGGACCGAAAACTTTCTGCTTTTACTCCACTTTGTTTTTTCTGTTATTTAAAGAAATTATAAATTCCCACTGCAAACAGCACGAACACAATTACGGGAAGAACATAAGTCATGTAGCCTCTCATGAACTTCTGAACCTTCAGTCCCTTTCCTGCGTTTGCCTCTTCTACGAAATTATTCCAGCCCCAGCCCTTCCTGCTGACGCAGAACAATATAAATATCAGAGAGCCAAGCGGAAGAAGTACGTTGCTGACTGCGAAGTCCTCCAGATCCATAACAGTGCTGCCTTCTCCGAACGGCTGGAATCCGCTCAATACGTTGAATCCCAGTGCACACGGAAGCGAAAGCACAAACATCAGTATTCCGTTAATCACACAGGCTTTCTTTCTGCTGAAGCCAAACATATCCATTGTACATGAAATTATACCCTCAAACACAGTAAGTACCGTTGAAAGAGCTGCAAACGTCAGGAACACAAAGAATAAGCTTCCCCAGAATCTTCCCATGGGCATATTGTTGAAAATATTCGGCAGTGTAATGAAAATCAGGCTCGGTCCGCTGTCAACCTCTACATCATACGCAAAGCAGGCAGGGAAAATAATGAGTCCCGAAGCAAATGCCACGAATGTATCGAGAAATGCTACGTTTACAGCCTCTCCCATAAGAGCTCTGTCCTTATTGATATAGCTTCCGAAGATAGCCATAGCTCCCATACCGAGACTCAGCGTAAAGAACGACTGATTCATCGCATTTACGATTACATTCTGAATTCCGATCTCCTTCATTCTTTCAACGCTGGGCTTGAGATAGAACTCAAGACCCTCCTCTGCTCCGTCGAGGAAAAAGCTTCTCACTGCAAGAACTACCATTATTACAAGCAGAGCGATCATCATTACCTTTGTAATTCTCTCAAGACCGTTCTGTAGTCCGAATGAGCATACAATGAATCCGACTACAACGACAATTGCCATGAATCCGACAAGTATCGGAGCACTTCCAAGCATGTGATCAAACTGAGCTTCAACTCCTGCGGAATCAAGTCCGACAAAATCGCCTTTCGCCGTAGCATAGAAATAATACAGCATCCAGCCTGTAACCGTTGTATAGAACATCATCAGCAGATAGTTTCCTATCATTGCAACGATTCCGTGAATGTGCCATTTACTGCCCTTGGGTTCAAGCTCCTGATACATTTTTGCAGGACTCTTCTGACTTGCTCTTCCCATTGAAAATTCCATAGTCATTACGGGAACGCCCATTATTATAAGAAAGAACAGATAGATCAGTACGAATATACCTCCGCCTGATTGTCCTGCCATGTACGGAAATTTCCATACGTTTCCGATTCCGATCGCACAGCCTGCACTGAGCAGAATAAAGCCCAGACGGCTGCCTAATTTTTCTCTTTTCATTTTTACCTCCACAATAAAAACAGCCGTTAAAAAACGGCTTTATAGATACTTTGCAGAATTTATGTATCTGCAATCATTAATAATATTATACCACAACTTCAATTATATGTCAATTTATTTTGGTTCTTTTGACGCAAAAAAGCCGGAGAATTTAACTCTCCGGCTTTATTATGGTTATTTCTCAGGAATTCTAAGCGTCATGCCAGCATAAATTTTATCCGAGCTGAGATCATTCAGCTTCATTATCTCCGGATATCGGGTTCCGTCTCCGAGATACTTTGCCGCGATTTTCCACAGTGATTCCCTTTTCTTAACAGTGTGCACCGACTCCCCTGCTTCAGTAAGCTTAGCAAGATATCCGTCGTCGTATGTACCCTTTTCATTCGGGATTCTCAGCAGCTCCGAAACATCCTTAGCCTTTGCCTTTATGCCGTTCGGGCGGCAGCAGATATGCAGATGTGAGCCTGTGGAATGCCCTGTACTGCCCTCTGTTCCCAGCACATCGGTAACCCTTACCTCCTGACCAGCCTTTACACGGATGTCGGAAAGATGCCCGTAGTACCAGATATCCCCGTTTGCCGCCTGCACCTTGACGTACTTTCCGAAGCCCTGACCGTGATTCTGCGGATTCTCCCAGCCGCAGAAAATTACGGTTCCGCTCACAACGCAGTGAACTTCCTTTGAATCAACTCCCACTAAGTCGAGACCATCATGAACCGCTGCGCCTTTAAATTCCTGTGATACTCTGAATTCTCCCATATACGGACTATTCATTACTTTCATCCTCCTTGACATTGACGTTTTTCTGATATTGTGTTCCGAAGTAGAACGCAATAACAGTCGTGAACACGGTCAGAAACTGCTCCGAGCTTACCGCACCTCTGACTGCAAGCACAGCAAAGGATATTGTAAGAATCAGCGTTACTATACTCTTGACATCAATCAGTCTTTTGAGCTTTTTAAGCATGATGCTGCTCCTCCTTTTCAAGATCCTGAATGCGGTGATTTATTACCTTTATCTGCTCCTCCACAACAGGCATTCTTCGGGCAAAATTGTTATGCTCCGCAACCTTGTTTTCCAATTGCTGGATGCGGTAGTTAGTCATTTTCGAGCTGACTAATATTCCCCCTAACGAGCCGCCGAGAGTTCCTATCAGTGAGATCATTGCCACAATGACATTTGAATCCGCCATTATGCGCTTCCCTCCAATGCATTGATTCTCGCAAGCAGTGCGTTGATCTGCGACTGCAAATCATCAGTATACTGCTCATAGTTCCCGTCGGAAATCTCTGAGCACCTCACCATGGGACTGAACGTCAAGCCCGAAACAGTCACACCCGAGCCGATATAGATACGGAAAACTATCTCTCCCGGCGACGCTGTAAATTTATATCCCTCACCGATATCTCTGCCGCCGATTCCAACCCAGTTTGACGTGTAAAGACCATACATATAGTAGGTATCCTCCGCTCCATCCTCGGGGCAGCCGCTGAGAATATATTCCCTGCCTTCCCCGAGAGAGATTTTCCCGATATCTAAGGACACTGCGGCTGAGGCAGTCCCTTTTGCCGTAACACTGCCGTCGGTATTGACGGTAAACGTGATTCCGTTTTTTGTAACGGACGAGGCTGTGTTTTTCAGCAGATTCTTCTTGCTCAGTCCGACTGCCGACTGCGTCATTGCTGTATTTTCCGCAAGCTCAGCCCGAGCTGTGCTCAGCTGCGTCTGCAAATCATCGGTATACGGCTGATATTCAAGCTCTTCGCTGCTGTAATACAACGTATCGCTGCTGAAAACCATAGGCTTGAAAATGAGATTATCGGCAGTCTGCCCGGATCTTACTAAAATTCTCATTATAAGCCAGAATGAAAAAGGAGGAGTAAATGCAAGACCGTCTAATAGTGTACACCAGGCGGTATTATAAGCAAGCTGAAGACAATATGTATCCTCTGAGCACTCTGCCGGATAACCTGAAAAGGAATAGCTCACACCGGCATTTAAATATGCATACCCGATGAAAAATTCCGCATCTTCCGTCGCAGTGCCGTTCACTGTAACCGTCTTATCCTCGTTGACTGTAAATGTCACACCATTTACAGTTGTTGTTTCCGCAGTATTTTTCAGCAGATTATATTTCTGCAAGCCTAAAGACGCTCTGTTGACGGCTGCCTGTCCGAGCGCATAATAGAGCCTTGCCTTTTCCTCAGACTCAAGATGAGCTGTCATATCAGCCGCATGCAGGTCAAATTCATCAGTTCTGCCAAGCCTTTCGTCGATTTCAGACGAGGTGTATTTACTTGTATACTCTGACATATTTATTCATCCTCACTTTCCTCCCGAACATTGAACAGCAGTCCGTCTGCCGTTCTTAAATAGTATCCGTCAGCCGTTCTGAAATTTGCCGCAGAAGAAGCTGACGCTTTCAATGCCCGTGCGATCCAGGCTGTCGGCATATCGGGCGCATATCCGAGAAAATGAAATTTCAGGATATCCGTGAATCTCATTACACCCACTCCCTTGCATTGTTCAGAACCTTAATTTCCTTTGTATCGGCAATCAGCGCCATACTGCCGACGCTCCAATGAGACTCGGGCTGAGGTATATCCGCCGCAGTATCGACGATGATATCAACTCTCCGCATTGTTACGTCTCCCTCAAAGCCAATGAAGTCGCTGTTGATGATCTTATACATGCCTGACCTCCTTATTTTTCAGCTCCCGTAAAAGTGCTCCCATAATAGGGCTGAAAAACGGCTTCATGCAACGTAAAAACGTTGCATATTGTCAAAAATTAACAGAATGTTTACAATTAGCAGGCAGCAAAAAACCGTCCGGATAATTCCGGACGGTAAACATGTTATTCCTCTTCAAGCGAAACCGTATCAAGAACCTCGACCGAGCTTAGCTTGCGGTTGATCTGTCTTGTACGCACTCCGACAAGCTTTTCAAGGTCATCGTCAACCTTTTTGATATGCTTCTGAGCGTCCTCAAGAGCCTTCGAGAAGGTGAGGAACTCCGACTTGACAGCTCCGAGAACCTCCCACACCTGACTGCTCTTTTTCTGGATCGCAAGCGTCTGGAAGCCCATCTGAAGCGAATTAAGCATCGCCGCCATCGTTGACGGTCCTGCTACATTTACATTGTAGTCACGCTGGAGCACCTCAATCAGTCCGCTGTTGACCACCTCCGAATACAAGCCCTCAAACGGGAGAAACATGATTCCGAAATTCGTTGTATACGGCGGCTCTACGTACTTCTCCCTGATGTCCTTTGCACACTTTTTTACCACTGTCTGAAGATTCTTCTTTGCGGCTGCAACTGCGTCGGGATTGCCCGAATCATAGGCATCCTGTAGTGCCGCAAAGGTATCTCCCGGGAACTTTGAGTCGATCGGAAGATAAATGCAGCTGTCTCCGTTTCCCGGAAGCTTGACAGCAAACTCTACTCTGTTTGCGCTCTTTGGGATAGTGGCAATATCCTTTTCATACTGTTCGGGAGCAAGAATCTCCTCGAGAATCGCTCCCAGCTGAATCTCGCCGAGAATACCTCTGTTTTTCACGTTGGAGAGAACCTTTTTCAGGTCGCCTACCCCTGCGGCAATGCTCTGCATCTCGCCGAGTCCCTTATACACCTGTTCAAGACGCTCGCCGACAAGCTTGAAGGACTCATTCATTTTGCTCTCGAGCTTCTCATTTACAGTTGACTGAATTGCATCAAGCTTCTTAGTGTTTTCCTCCTGGATCCCGGTAAGATGCTTTGTCATTGTAGCTCTCATTGCGTCGAGCTTCATTTCGTTGTTTGCCTCGAGAGTTTTGAAACGGTTCTCGAGCGTTTTAAGCTGGTCATTGATCGCATTTCCCGAAGCCTGCTGCTTCTCGGAAAGAAACCTGTCCATATCGCTCAGGCGCTGATTTATCTGAGTACTCATATCAGTTATCTTCGCCGCCTGATTTTCTCCGGCAGTACGCTGACTGCTGCTGAGCAGCTCACCGAGATTTCTTATTGACGTCTGCACGTTGGAGTTAAGCTCCTCACGCAGCTCACGCTGAGAAGCCGCATTGCTTGTCTTTATTTCGTCAAGCAGCTTTGTATTATCATTTGTACCGGAATTCTTCGCCATTCCTCCCAGCTTTGCAAGCACTGCCGCTGTAAGAAGAATCAGAATTATCCCGATAATCAATAATGCAATATCCATGTAATGCTCCTTTCATTGACATCCCCCCACAGATCGCTGCGAGGGGACAGATTTATGATTTTCAGTTATTTATCAGCCTTCCGCTATAAAAGATACATCGTAGATGTCAACCGTATTCAGCGCATATCCGCAGTCGAAGCAGAGGGACGCATCATAGCAGTCCTCCTCAGCAGTAAAGCTGTAGGTGTATGTTTTCGGCGTCGTACCTGCTTCAATAACATGATGATCAAGCTGACTATAGTCATCGTAATTCTTCTGAACATGTGCAGCAATTGTCACATCAGCATCAGACTTCACGGTAAAGGTATAGGTATATGTCCTGCCAGCCTCAATAACCATTCCGCTGTACATACCCTGCGCCTCCCATGTCTCATCAGGAAGAGCTGTTGTCTTTACAGTAATACTGTCAATATCATTCTGAGTGATCTCAGCAGCTCCGCTCGGATTATAGAGCCACCATTTGCCGACTCCATTCACCAGCTCCTGCGAGTAGGTAATTTCCTCAATCTTTGCATTTTTGATGATATATGTACCTGCTCCCAGACCATAGTCAAAGCAGAGTCTCCAGTTTGAAGCCGCTGCCTGATTGTATACAAAGGTATAGGTGAATTCCTGAAGCTCAGGCGTCAGCATTATATTTGACGCTGAGAAGCAGCTCGGCCAGTCTGAGCCTACGTTATGGTTGATATATACAGCAGTCTTATTGCTCTGCGGGCTTGATGCCTGGAAGCTCAGTCTGTAGGTCTTGCCCTCCTGGAGAGTAAACTCAGGAGTCTGCGACTGGATATCCCAGCTGTTTGCTCCTTTGGAGTTTGCAGTAAACGTGTATGTATCTCCGGACTTTGAAGCGCTTCCGTCTCCGTAGAAGCCCCAGCTGCTCACATTCGGCTGAATGGTCGAGATAACATTTGCCTCAGAAGCTATGCCATAGAGCTGATCCAGATACAGCTTTGCAGTATTGCGGCGGTCGATGAAGTACTGCTTGAACTGAGCTATTTCACTGTCATAGTTATTATTTGCCCAGACCTGATCAAAACGCACATTCGTAGCCTCGATAGCCTCACGGTGGATCGCCACGAACTCATCAACTGCCTCGATAACGTCAGCCGGAGCAAAATTCTCTCTCATGATCTCCGTATAGGTATCATAGAACTCCTCGCTGAAAGTCTCATTATTGAGCAGATTATAGAACATCTTTAAATAATTGTAGGGATACTCTGCTGTATAGAGATTATTGAGTGTATCATAGCCGGCAAGGGTGCTTCCAACATCAAAATAGTCGCTGCTGTTATCTACGTCGTAGAGCATGAATCTCCACTTTCCGTCAGCATAGGCATTCGTTTCATCGGTTACAGTAGCTCTCCATGTGATCCAGTTGTTAAGATAGCTCGTTCCCCAGTCGCAGTTATTGATAAAGGTCTGGATGGTGATATAGTCCATCAGGCTCTGGATATCGACTGTATCGCAGACTCTCTGGTAATTCTCCTCGACGGACATATCAGCCTCAGCAGCCCAGTCAAGGAATTCCTGGAATTCAGCAGCGACAGCTTCATCGCCTTCGTCCAGAGCGCTGTTCTTGAGGAGCGTAACGTTATCCTTGTCAATTCCGTAATGCGACTCGACAAAATCAGTATCCTGCTTCTCACGGATCATATAGTATCCCCAGAACTCGCCGTCGATGAATACAACACACGGCTCACCCTCCTGAATAGCTACAGCTCTGTCCTTGCAGAGACGCTGAATCAGTATGTCTCTGCACCGCAGCAGGGTCTGCTCAGTACCGCCGTTACGGATAGTAACCTTGTCGAACTCCTCTATGGGATCTCCATTCACATCAGTCAGCCCCTCGATGAACTCGTACTTCATCTTGGAGTCGCCGTACTCGCTTCTTGCATAGAGACGTATGCTCTTCTGTGCATAGCCTCTTGACCAGTTACCGGAGATTCGTGCTCCGACATCTCCCGTATAGGCAAGCTCGCCGTTCTCGAACACCTGAACATTCATGGGGAACTCGGATTCCTTGCCTTCCTTATTGTAGTTGGTCGGATTTGATGTATCATTCTTATCACTGAGAGGAGTAAATTCTCCGCTGGCAACCTTATTGTAGTATTCGCTGCCGACCATGTAGAAGCCGGTATCCTCGTCAAAGAGCAGATCGCCGTCAGTTGAAAGCGAAACTACCTTGAAGTCGGAGTAATACGACGCTGTCTTGCCGATATAATAGCCGTTCGTCTCGACCTTACTGAAGCGTCCGTCAGCCGTTTTGCATACTGCACGGACAATTATTCCCTTGTCAACATTGTAATCGGGAGCGCTGTAATCAGTAAGAACGATATCCTCCAGTGCGCTGTACTTATTGGCGTCACTTGTATTATTATAGATGTTGATTCCAGCTGTATAAAGCTGCGCTGTCTCGGAGGTCGTCGGATCGCTTCCGTCGGTTGTGTAGTAGATTTCGTTTGCGTTGTTATCACTCAGCTCAAGAGTGAAGCTGTCGTCGTAGAAGCCTCCCTCGACGGAGAACAGCGGCTTTTCAACAACGTTGAGATCTGTTGCAGTATCGTTGGTTGCTGCGGGAGTACAGGTGATGTAAGAGAAATTCTCTGAACCGTTTGCAAATCTTCCGTAGGAAACATCGGTATCCAGCTCAGGAACGGTTACAGAGTCAATTTCACCGAACTCGGGATGTGTAAGATAAATGGTCTCCCCTGTTGCAGTGATCTTGAATGCAGCATGGTATTCGCCCTCTGCCTGATTTACAGCGTCATCACAGAAAACGACGATATATCCGTATGCAGGAATTACAGTAAATTCGGGGAAAGTAAATTTGAACTTGTTCGTTGCTCCATCGGAAAGTCCGATTCCATCAAGCGTAATTCCCTCATCGGTCGAGTTGTAAATCTCAATCCAGTCGGGGGAAGCTCCCGAAGCATCAGTAACGGACTCCTTTGCTGACGAGCAGACCTCATTGATAACAAGTCCCGCATATTTCTCTGCGTCCAGAGTCTTTTTCAGCTCCTTACGCACTCCGATAAGATCGAGAGAGTCTATCACTCCGTCTCCGTTTATATCGGAATTCTGATTCTGCTCCGTGGTAAGCTCGGATTTTCCCAGAACATGGCTTTGAAGCAGCTTCAAATCTTCTGTATCAACCACGCTGTCCAGATTTGCGTCGCCCAAAGCCGATTCGACAGCCGCATTGATCACTGCCGCCTGCGGTGCGAGCATAGCTGACGCTGAAATCAAAGCTGTCAGAGCTGCTGCCGTTTTTCGTTTAAGCATTTTTCTACCCTCTTTCTTTTTTATTTTGAAATTTCTGTTATTTGCCGCCAGAAACTCCTTTTCATATTAATTATACACAAAAAAACGTATCTTGTCCAGTGGAATTCTGAAAGTTTTATAACCATATATACAAGCAAAAACCCGTACATTTCTGCACGGGTTTCCGGAAGGAGTTGTATGTTATGGATCGTTTGGCTGAGTTATTATTCGGCGAGCTTTTTTCCAAGCTCTCTGCAATTGTCAAGGTCATCGTCGCCAGGAGTTTCATTTACAATAAGACCCTCGCCGTTTACGAGATTTGCACCGTCAGCGATCACACGATCCTGCCAGTTTCTCATCCACTCGCCGTCTCCCCAGCCGTATGAGCCAAAAAGAGCTACTTTCTTGCCGCTGAGTGACGCCTCGATTGAGGTGAAGAACGGCTCGAACTCATCCTCCTCGAGAACCTCGCAGCCCATTGACGGGCAGCCGAATGCAATTGCATCGTAATCGTCAATACTTCCGCTGAAGTCAGCTACGCTGAAAAGCTCAGCGCCTGCTCCCTCTGCTACAGCTGCTGCCATAGCTTCTGTGTTGCCTGTACCGCTCCAGTAAATTACTGCTGTTTTCATATTAATTATCCTCCTAAGATATTTTCAGAGCCTGATAAATATCAGCGCCCTCGTTTAATTTATTGCACAGAAATCTTCTGCACTTTTCATAATTTGCAAACGTGCGTCTTGCACTTTCCTCGCAGCCGTAGACCTTCCAGCAACCGCAGAGCTTGAAATTTCCGCCCTTGTTCTCGATGAATCCCAATACATCCTCAAGAGGATATCCGAGGAAAATTCCTATCTCGTGAGGGAACTCTCCGTTTCTTCGAATACGCTGCGAAAGCCGCTCAAGACATTCATCGACTGTGAGAGCTTCACTGTAACCACAGCTGCAAAGTACTTCCCTGATTGCGGGGTCGCAGAAACGTTTTTCAAGAAGCTTCTCGCTGTAAACGAAAAACAGCGCTTTTTCTCCACACTTGCACAGAACCTTGCTTTTCAGTCCCTTTGCGACTGCTTTTCTGTTGAACATCTCCGAGTGAACGTCAATATCAAACTCGTTCACCGACAGCGAAATGAGACTAGCACATTTTATTCCAAGCAGCGTCGGAGCTGAATGAAAGGCAAGCTTCTCCCCGAAGCTTTTGTATTCCGATACTGACATTTCATCTCTCCTTTGGGTTAGCCTAAGCTAACTAGATTCTTTAAAATTAAGCGCCTGAGCGCATTATCTGCAATACTGTTCGAGAATACTCTTCAGCGCACTTACGCTTGCGCTGTGAATTCTTGCAACAGGAATATCATGTTTCTGGGATTTCTGGTTCACTCTGTTTACCATTTTGTGTGAACAGGTATTTGTGAAAACCACCATCAGATCGGGAGTTCCCAGCTTATTTTCAAAGTCCGACGGCATCTGAGTAAAGACCTTTGCCTTGCAGTTATACGACTTACAGATGTCCTTGTATCTTGTTGCCATGCGGTCGTTTCCGCCTACTACAACTACGCTCATTTATTCACCTCTTTCAGTTAGTGATTGCTAACTGTATTCAGTATAGCATATACCGTTTTGTTTGTCAACCCTAACTTGTAATTTTTTCTTTTTTGCATAAAAAAGAGCCTCCATGATAATTTTTCATTGGAGACTCTTCCCCGGTCAGAGAGAAATCCTATTTCATCGCCATGCTGTTATTCAGCAGCAGAGTACTGTACAGGAACAGAACATCCTGATTTCCGAACTCTATGAAATTCCCCAGCATACTGCTCCGAACATAGCGGATATCGACAAGAGTTATCTTTGAATATCCGTCAGCCAGAAGCGGAGCAAGACTGCTGGCAAAAGAATCACGGAAAATAATCAGCTCACGCTCCGTATCCGCATTCGGATTTTCTATCGTGAGAAGCGGCTCGCTCCCCGAGAGAAACATCTCATACGGGTCTTTGCCGAAAGCTTTTTCCATGTTGTACAGAACAGATTCTTCCTCAGTTCCCGTACTCCAGCTTGTAACACGGCATTGCTCCAGTGTTTCACTCGTCAGATATCTGATTGTATCAGGCTCGACAAGCAGTGCAAGCTGTCCGCAGTACACACCGTAAAAGGGATTGTCAAGCTCATTGACCGTATACTCACTTTCAAGTACAGCTCCCATTTCCGAAGCCAGCTTTTCGGCTATGTCAATAATCTTCTCCTGCCGCCAATGAGTATCGGTTCGGTAGTAGTCCTCTTTTTCGAGAAGCTCCGTTATATCAATGTAAGCCATATACTCCGTTTTTTCACGCATTTTCTCGATCATTGCAGAATAATCCAGTGAAAGACGCTCTGTTTCGGGAGCTGTATAATAATTCTTATCGGGAACAATCGAAAAGTAAATATTCATATCCTTGTCAGACAAATAATTATCGTAAATATAACGGAAACGCTCCGCCGCATAGTCAAGCATCTCCTCGTTCAGCGGATATTCGGTTTTCGAGATATATCCGTCCTCGGGATAAAGTCCGTTATTGTCAAGCTTTCGGAATACGCTAAGCTCTGAAAAGGATTTCAGTCCTCTGAATTTGTCACGGAGTGGAAACTGGTCCATCGCATAGCTCTCGAAATCCTGCATAAATGCTCCCGACTCCACTGAATCTGCTGTAATCCCGGGAAAGTCCGCAAGAATTCTCCTCTCGCTTTCGGAATACTCGTCAGCGCCTTTCATCCAGCTCCACAAGGACATTCCGAACAGAAGAACTGCCATCACTGCAATTACAATAATATTTCTGTTTTTTCCATTCATAGCATGCCTCCTCAGAATCTGAAATACAGGAACGGATTAAACGAGCCGTCCACGAGATACGCAGTCGAAACAAGCAGAAGCATTCCAAGAAACACAGGCTCGGCAATCGCTGTTACAGTTTTTCCGTACCTTGTTTTTTCAAATCCCGAAACAAGCTTTTTCGGAAACTCAGTTGCTCCGATAACCGCAATTATAAGAATAATGCCGAAGCTCCGCAGATAATAGCTCTGCTCAGCCGAAATCAGCGGAATGTCTCCGAATCCGAGCATGTCTCTGATACATTCGGCAGCAGAGTTTATATCCGACGCTCCGAAAATCACAAAGCTTATTATTACTGCAAACAGCACATAGATATGGCTCAGAATTTTTGATTTTTTCAGATATTCAAGCAGGAAAAGCTTCTCGATTACAAGGAATACCGCAAAATAGAGTCCCCATATTATGAAATTCCACGCAGCTCCATGCCAGAAGCCCGTCAGAAGCCACACTACAAAAATATTCCCCAGCCAGCGCAGCTTAGATACTCTGTTTCCTCCCAGAGGAATATAGACGTAGTCCCTGAACCATGTCCCGAGAGATATATGCCATCTGCGCCAGAATTCGGTTATGCTTTTTGAAATATAAGGATAGTTGAAATTCTCCATGAAATCAAAGCCAAAAAGCTTTCCCAGTCCGATTGCCATATCGCTGTAGCCCGAAAAGTCAAAATAGACCTGCAATGAATATGCCGCCGCATACATCCAGCTGAAAACAATTGATTTTTCATCCGATTCGGAATATATACCGCAAAGCTCTCCGAGAGCATTTGCTATAAGAACCTTTTTAGCCAATCCGAGAATAAATCTTCTTATTCCCTCGGCAGTTTTTTCCGATGTATGGGTTCTTTGCTCCAACTGCTGTGCAATATCTGAATAGCGGACTATCGGTCCCGCTATCAGCTGCGGGAAAAGCGATACATAGCATGCAAGATTTATCGGATTGCGCTGAGCCTTTGCTTCTCCCCGATAAACGTCAATCACATAGCTGAGAATCTGAAACGTATAGAAGCTTATTCCCACGGGCAGAGCTATTTTCAGCAGAGGTACTGACAGTCCCGTTGCTGCATTGAAATTCTCTATGAAAAAATCGGCATACTTGAAATACGCAAGCATTCCTATACTGACTGCCGACGAGACTGCAAGAACTGCTTTTGAAGCTGCTCTGCCACGGAATTTCTCTGTCAGCATTCCCGATATATAGCCGTTCATGATTCCTGCTGCCATAAGAAGTACATATCCCGGCTCACCCCACGCATAAAAAACGAGACTCGATATCAGCAGAACCGTGTTTCTCAGCTTTTTCGGCGATATCAGGTAGAATATCAGCACGCACGGAAGAAAATAATACAGAAAAGTTATGCTCGAAAAAAGCATAGACACCTCCAGATAAAAGCTCGGGCTGACAGATCATGTCAGCCCTTGTATTGATCATTATTCCTCAAAGCTGCTCGGACACATCAGGAAGAACACCTTGTCTCCGATATTCTCAACGATAGTTTCATCAGCCTCTGTGCAGATGTTCCATCTTGGGTCAGCGTTGCCCTTGAGAGTCTGTACAAATGCAGCCGCATCCGTTCCCTCGTCAAGAGTGAAAACATATCCCACAAAAGGAATCGTACCAATTGTCGGAGCAAACATAACTCCCTCGCTGAAGCCTGTGATCTCAGCATTTCCAAAGCCTGTGAGAAGTCCGTTTTCAACAGGCATTGAAGCTCCTGCGAACTGAATAACACCGTTTGTGAGAACTGCGTCCGCAAGCTCCTGTGCGCTGAGAGAAGCGTCAGCCTCAACTCTGCCTTTGAAGTCCTCGAGAAGCGTCTGTCCGATCGTGCCGGATGCGACACTGCTTCCGCTGTCGGACTCCTGATTATCCTCGGGAGCTTCTGTTATCTCCTCAGACGTCCGGCTCTCGCTCACGGAGGAGGACTCCTTTTCCTTATCTCCGCAGCCTGCGAGAGTTAAGATCATCATTGAAGCTAAAAATAATGTTAATGCCTTTTTCATAATAATTCTCCTTGGTATTTCAAATATTGCCGGAATCTTCCGGCTGCTGCCACAAAAAGTCAAAGCTTCCCGGTTCAGCACGAAGACAGGTATCAAGCACGCCGGAAAAATCTTCATTCTTTTCAGCATACTTTCATTATCCGAAGAAAACACTGTATTATCCAGCATAAGCGTGAGAAATGCTGCAATAATTTCCGCACTTTCTGCTGCATTCATAATACGTTCTTGTTATCATTTTCCATAGATAATACAAGTACCCCGTTTTATTTTTTCTAATTATATCACAAATCCATCTGTTTGGCAATATAAATTCCGTGATAAACTTGACCGTCGGTTGAAAACATGGTAAAATATAGAAAAGAAAATTCGACCAACGGTCGGAAATTGATAGAAGAAAGTATGTGATATAATGGGAACAGGTTTAATTGCCGGTGCTGTTGCAGGCGGTGTTGTGCTGGCAGGCGCTGCCGCTTCACTCGGAGGAGCTCTCAAGCTCTTCAACAGCGTTATTCCCCGTCAGAAGGAGCTTCGTGTCAATATGAACGAAATGGCGGACGCTCAGAAATGGGAAGAGTATAAAAAGCTTATCTATCCTGCAAAGGAATGGCTTATGGCTCAGCCCCTTGAACCCGTTTCCATTCAGGCTCGCGACGGAATTACTCTCCGCGGACATTATCTTCCTGCCAAGGAAAAAAGCAATCGTCTTGTGATCGCTCTTCATGGATATACAAGCAGCGGTCTGAGTAACTTCTGCGGAATGTCACAGTTCTATCAGAATATGGGATTCAGCTGTCTTATCGTTGACCATCGTGCTCACGGTGAAAGCGACGGAGATTACGTCGGATTCGGTATTCTGGACCGATATGACTGCCTTGCATGGATCAATTACGCTCTGGAGCGTTTCGGTCCGGATACTGAGATCCTGCTTCAGGGAATCTCTATGGGAGCTTCAACAGCTCTTATGACTCTCGGTTTTGATGAGCTTCCAAAGGCTGTAAAGGGCGTCGTTTCTGACTGCGCTTTTACTTCTCCCTATGATGTATTTGCTCATGTTATCAAGCGCGACTACAAAATGCAGCCGTTCCCGATGATGAATATAAGCGACTCGTTCTGTCAGAAAAAGGCAGGCTACCGCTTCAAGGATTACTCTACTCTCACTGCTCTTGCAAAGACAGACCGCCCCGTCCTGCTGATTCATGGAAAGGAAGATAACTTCGTTCCGACATGGATGAGCGAGAAGAATTTCGAGGTATGCAAGTCTCCGAAAAAACTGTTAATGATAGATAATGCCGGTCACGGCGCAAGCTATTACGAAAATCATGAGGTTTATGAACAGGCAGTTTCTGAGTTTGTTGAGAAATATATGCCTGCAAAATAAGGAAATGAGGAAATTTTATGAAAGAATTTCAGGTTAACGGCGTTACGCTGAAATGCTATCCGCTGACCGCTGCTCAGAGAATCCATAACTACTCTGTTATGCACTGTCCGTATCACCAGCTCCTCAATATCGGTACGGGACTATATATTCAGCTGGATGTGGATTTTAATCTGCTGAAGGAATCCATATACGAGTGCTATGAGCGTTTTGAGTCCATGCGTCTTCGTTTTCTCGAGGATACCGACGGTACTGTCTATCAGTATCTCGTTCCCTTTGAGGAGCGTGACATCGAATTCAGAGACTTCTCCCACTGGAAAGAGGAGGACGCTCATGACGAAATGAGAAGATGGACCGCTGTTCCGTTCAAGCGTTTCCACTCCCCTATGAGTCAGATCGTTATGATCAAGCTGCCCAACGACTACAATGGTATCTATATGAAGGTAAATCACCTGACTATGGACTCCAGCTCAATTATCACATTTTTCCGTGATGTACTGGAAATCTACTGCTCAAAGTGCTATGACTATCCCGCACCTAAGCCGATGCACTCCTATATAAAGGCTCTCGAGAAAGACCTCGCTTACGAGGCTGGCAGTGCTGCTCAGAAGAAGGACGCTGAGTTCTGGATGAACGAGATCACTAAGAGCGAGCCTATGTATACCGATTTCAACGGTATGGGCAGACTTCTTACTCAGAGACGTGAGAATAATAACCCTGACCAGAGAAGCGCTAAAGTTACTTCCATCAGCCCCGAGGCTTCGATTTCCGTTTATCAGCTCGAGAAAGAGCCGTCAGAGAGACTCATTAAGTTCTGTGAGGAAAACCGTGTTCCCGTCGTTTGTCTGCTCCTCATGGGACTGCGTACCGTTCTTTCCAAATTCAATAACGACGAAAAGGATGTTTCCATCAAGAGCTGCGTTGCAAGACGAGGAACTCTCCTCGAAAAGAGAAGCGGCGGTACAAGAATACATTTCTTCCCGATCCGTACGATTCTTGAGCCTGAATGCACATTCCTTGAGGGAATCCGTGCCATTCAGGAGGAACAGAACAGACTCTTCCGCCATGCAAATTATGACCCGATCGCTCATACCTACCAGCGTGTGCGCCACTGGAAGCTGAACTCCGGCGAAAGCTATGAGAGCATCAGCCTTACATATCAGCCCATGACAATGCGTCAGGACTCCGAGGATATCCCGAACATCCCCTACAAGAGTATGTGGTATACCAACGGTGTTGCCGCTCAGCCGCTCTATCTCACCGTTATGCACCGTGTCGAGGATAACGGTCTCAACTTTAATTTTGAATACCGAAAGGACGCAGTTACCAATTATGAGATGGAATACCTTTATTACTATCTCTGCCGTGTTCTTTTCAGAGGTATAGAAAACAGCAGCCGTACTATCGGTGAAATACTTGAAATGATTTAAGGAGGATTTTTATTATGCTGGAACAGCTTAAACCAATTATCTGCGAATATGTTGAGGCAGAACCCGAGAATATCACTCTTGACTCAAAATTCATCGAGGACCTGCACTTTAATTCCTACGACTTCATGAGCTTCCTCGGCGAGGTAGAGGAAATGTTCGAGGTTACAGTCGATGAGCAGGATATTCTTAATCTTCAGACTGTGGGCGACGCTATCGCTTATCTCGAAAACCTGAAAAAGTAAGGAGCAGCTATGAATAAGAATAATGTCAAGACTTTACAGGCTCTTATCTTAAAGGCAGCTGAACTCTACGGCGATAAGGTTTTTATGAAAGAGAAATCCGGTAAGGATACTGCCGAAACCTCTTTCAATCAGCTTCTTGAGAACAGCAGAAAGACTGCCGCTTTCCTGATGGAACGCTCAGGCGGAGAAAAGCTCCATGCAGCTGTTATCGGCGGAACAAGCTCGGCTTACCTGACCGCCTATTTCGGTACAGTATGCTGCGGCAGCGTGATCGTTCCGCTCGACGCCCAGCTTGGCTGCGAGGATCTCATCGACCACTTACAGCGCTCTGATTCACAGGTGTTCTTCTACGACAAGCGCTATGCTCCCATGATTCACGAGATCCGTGCAAACTGCCCTGCTATACATACATATATCTGCATGCAGGACGACTCTGCTCAGGAGGATGTATACTTCCTCCCTCAGATTCTCAATGAAACAGCTCCTATGAACGAGCTTCCCGAAATCGACCCCGCTTCATGTGCGGCTATCCTCTATACCTCTGGAACAACAGGCAAGAGCAAGGGTGTTATGCTTGCACACTCAAACCTCATTGACAATACCTTCTGTCAGAATAATGAAAGTACTTCCGAGGATGTTACGCTCACAGTTCTTCCTATCCACCATGTATACTGCTTTACATGCGATATTCTTCTCTCGATCCGTTACGGCGGAACTGTGTGCGTTAATGACTCCATGATGCACATCGCTCAGAATCTCAAAAAGTATCAGCCTACAATTATACTCCTCGTTCCCATGATTGCCGAGACCATCTACAAGAAGATTCAGGCAGCGTCTGCCGCAAAGCCTGAGGTTCCGGTTCAGGCTATTGCCCGTGCTGTTTTCGGCGAGAATCTCAAAATCATCTACAGCGGCGGAGCTTACCTCAATCCTGAGCTTGCAAAGGCTTACCTCTCACTTGGTATCCCGATTGCTCAGGGCTACGGCATGACCGAATGCTCTCCCCGTATCACTACAGGTGCTCCCGATAAGGACTGCCTCGAGGACGTCGGAGTTATTGTAAACGGCTGTGAAGTTAAAATCGTAGACGGCGAAATCTGGGCTAAGAGTCCCTCTGTTATGATGGGCTATTATAAGGCTCCGGAGGAAACTGCTGCTGTTCTTACCGAGGACGGATGGCTTAAAACAGGCGACCTCGGTTATGTTGACGAGAAGAATCGTGTTCACATCACAGGCCGCAAAAAGAATCTCATTATCCTCAGCAACGGCGAAAACGTTTCTCCTGAGGAGCTTGAAAATAAGTTTTCTGGTCTCGACTGGCTTTCAGAGGTTCTGGTTTATGCGGAGGAAGGCATGATTACTGCTGAAATCTTCCCCAACAGCGAGTTCTGCGCTGAGATGAGCATTGACGATGTCAAGAATCTCTGCCGTGAACATGTTCAGAAAATCAACAAAACTGTTTCAGGAGCTAAGGCTATCCGCAGACTCAGAATCCGTGACGTTGAATTCGACAAGACTACTTCAAAGAAAATCAAGAGAGAGCAGTCTCAGAAGGGCGAGCTTTTCTCATAAATTTATACAGATAACGTAAAATCGGTTCCCGGAAATACAGGAACCGATTTTTTATGCAGCCATAACGGACGGGATCCCGTCCGTTCCTAGTGTTATTAGCCATTGCATACAAGCATAGCGTCCAGAATATAGAATGTTCCGACATCATAGCCGCAGTCAAAGCAGATAGACGCGTCTGCACAGTCCTCCGCAGGAGTAAAGGTGAAGCTGTATGTCTGACGATCCTCACCGACTGTTACCTCTGCCCAGTGGAACTTTGAGTATTCACCGAAGTTCTGCTGAACCATGCACGCAAGCTTTGATTCAACATCTGCTTCCGCTGTGAATGTGTAGGTGTAGGATTTTCCTGCCTCAAGTGCCACACTGCTGTATATAGCCTGAGCCTCCCAGGTATTGTCGGGAAGAGTCACAGTTTCAACGCCTACAGTATAATCATAATACTCTGTAAGCTCTGCTGAACCTGTAGGGTTATATAAAGCCCATGCTCCGTCTGCATTGATGAGGTTTGTTACGGGCATTTCTTCAAGCATTACATCCTTGATATAGTACTCGCCGATACCGCATCCGAAGTTGAAATACAGGAACCAGTTATCAGCAGTCTCACCGCTCAATGTAAATATGTATTCATAATAGTCCGTATCAGCTGTAAGCGCAGCATTGCTGCTCCATCCGCTAAAGTACTCGCCGCTTTCTTCACGCAGCAGACCCAATGTCATATCAATATCAGGCTCGCTTGCCGCCTTAAAGGAGAGCCGGTATGTCTTGCCGCTCTCAAGATGCATATTCTGCGCCAGAGCCTGAGCAGACCATTCTTCCTCACCGAGAGCTGTTACATTTGCTTCAAATGTCTGATTTGCGGAATCATAGGAGAACGACGCCTCAGCACCGCTGTTTGCCTGAGTATACCATTCTGATACATCGGGAACCAGATTGTTTACCTTTTCAAGGCGAGCGTTCTTGATTACATAAGTACCCGCTGCAGCTCCGTAATTGAAATACAGATACCAGTCATCGTATGTATCATAGTCGAGCGTAAATGTATATGTATAGCTTGTCAGCTCCGGAGTCAGCTGAACATTTTCGCTCCAGCATACGGGATACTCGCCGTTTTCAGCTGCTCTGCAGAAGCCGAAGTTCACAGCAGCGCTTTCAGAGCTGGAAGCTTCAAATGTAAGTCGGTAGGATGCGCCGTCCTCAAGAAGAACGTTCCAAGCCTGGGACTGAATATGATGCTCTTTCTCGCTTGTCTCAGAAACAACGGCAGTAAAGCTGTCCTCCGCACTGTTATAGCTGAATGTGCCCGAGCCGCTTGTAGCATGATGCGTCCACTCATATACCTCAGGAAGCAGATTGCCGTCATCCGTATCATTATATTTGCCGACAAACTTTTCAAGATACGCCTTTGCATAAGCAGGACGCTGATTGAAATAGTTTCTGAACTGATCAACGCTTGTATCAAAGCTGTAAGCCGCCCAGTCAATGCTGAAACGCAGATCGGAAGCCTTGATCGCATCGCCGTATGCATTAGCATACTCCATCAGCTTTGTCTCAACTGTTGCAGGATCGAAAGTTGTTTCCATAATTCTGATGTAGTTGTCATAGAACTGCTGTGCGAAGGTCTGATTGTTCATGAGGTTTTTCAGCATAGCACCGAAATTGAAGTTTGCACACGGAGATTCAGTAACTGTATTCAGCGAATCGTAATTCGGCATCTGATTTGCACCCTGCCAGAGTCCGGACGAAATATCCATATCATAGAAGATAAAACGCCACTTGCCGTCAGCCTCGGGAATTGACGGATCTGTTACCTTTGCACGCCATGTCTGCCAGTTATTGACGTAATTCTCCTTTATCCAGTCGTCATTGTTAACGTAGGTCTCAACGGTCATATAGTCCATAAACGACTGGACATCCATCTGATTGCAGAACTCTTCATAATTTGCCGCATCCGTCATATCCGCAGACGCAGCCCACTGACAGAATGCATTGAATCCGCTTGCATCCTCAGTAACGCCTTCTTCGATTCCGCCGTTTTTCAGAACAGCAACGTTTTCCTTAGGAATGCCGTAATGGGACTCGATGTAATCTCCGTCGGTCTTTTCACGAAGCATGTAGAAGCCCCAGAATTCGCCGTCAATAAAGAGAATACACGGCTCTGATTCCATTGTATCGACCGCAAGATCGGAAGCAAGATCCTGAATGATTGCATCACGGAAATGGAGAACCTCGCTGTCATTTCCGCCGTTTCTTAGAGTAACCTTATCAAACTCCTCTATAAGCTGATCATTGATATCGGTCATTTCCTCAAAGAAGGAATATCTCATCTTGGAATCGCCGTACTCGCTTCTTGCATAGAGTCGGAAGCTCTTCTGACGGAGAGCTCTTGTCCAGTTTCCTGCAATACGAGCTCCTACATCCGCTGTATAGGCAAGCTCGCCGTTCTCGAATACCTGAATATTTACCGGGAATTCCGATTCCTTGCCATCCTTGTTGTAGTTAGTCGGATTCTGGGTATCGCCGTAGTCATAAGCGACATATTCAGAGCTGTTTCTCCATTCATACCAGCCGCTGCCGATCATGTAGGCTCCCGTATCCTCGTCAAAGAGATAGTCAGGGTCGGTTGACATTGAAATTACCTTCAAGTCATAGTAATAATCGGCTGTCTTTCCGATGAAGTAGCTGTTTGTGGCAACCTCGCTGAATCTGCCGTCAGAGGTCTTTGAAGCTGCTCTGATAACGATGCCCTTGTCAACCTCGGAGGTCTCGGGAGGAGTGTATGAATTCATCATTTCATACAGAGATATTCCCATCAGCGCACTGTATTTGTTTGCGTCATTTGAATTGTTGTAGATGTTAATCTCACCGCTGTAAAGCTGCGCCGTCTCGGATGTGGTGGGATCGCTTCCGTCGGTGGTGTAGTAGATCTCATTGCCATTGCTGTCATTCAGAGCAAGGCTGAAAGCTTCGTCATAGAATCCGCCTTCTACGGAGAACAGCGGCTCTTCCACTACATTCAGGTCTGTTGCTGTATCATT
>JAFTPG010000126.1 GCA_017463375.1 Ruminococcus sp.
AACGACAGGAGGGGAGTGCATGAATGACCTGAAACACTGCTCCCGATGCGGCGTGGTTATCTCGAATATCAACACAGCGGACTACTACAGACATATCCGCATTAAGTATTGTGATGTCTGCCGTGAACAGGTCAGGCGAGAACAGGCAGCTGTAAGAGTCCATAACCTCAGACAGCGCAGACGGCAGAAAAACAAGCTCCTCGACGAACGGCTTGAACTCCTCGAGGAGGAAAACAAGCTCCTCCGTGAACGTGTGGCAGCTCTGAGAGAGTACAGATAACAAATTCGTATTCAAAAGGAGAAACGCAGATGAAAACAATTAAAGAGTATGAAGAATACAAGCGATTTTTTGAAACTCCGGTACACCGTATGAAGAAAGCGAATAACCACACGGAAATGACTGCTAGAGAAGTAATAGCGTATTTCCTTTATGAAATAAGGCTTCAAACGAAAATGCAGAGCTTCACGCTCCTAGAGGCTTATAATTACGCTGTCCGGTCGCTTTATGAGTGTCCGGCTCACTTGCACGAAATAGACACAGATTTTGACATCAAGAAACATCTGAGCTTTGAGGAACATTCAAAGTATATGCTAAAAGCAGTAATAGAGCCGTTTCCGGTTCTTCCGCAGCCTATCAGGGAGCAGGCGCATTATTATTGGATGTGTGCACCAAAGCACATAAAAACGGACGAACGGCTTTTAAAGAAGCTCCGTGTAGCTCTTAGAGCTGATACGAAATAAACACGATAGATTGAAGCGGACTGGAAAACGGTCTGCTTTAATTTTGCCTGTTGTGCAGTTGAATGCACTTCTTCATTTATAACATGGTGGAGCAGGAGAGAAACCTATTTTAATACCCTTATAAGCTGTTATATTTTCGCATTGCTTTTCACGGCTTTTTATCTCGTTAGTGCCCTCATAGTGCCCTAAAGGGAGTTGAATAAAAAATAAACACATCCCTTAACCTCAGGAATGTGTCTATTCTGCGTTATTTCCACTGGTGGAGCATAGGGGACTTGAACCCCTGACCCCCACACTGCCAGTGTTTTTTGAATGGTTATGATAATACACGATATATTGAGGAAAACGCCTATAAATAGGGAAAACCAAAATTACAAAACATCATATAATGTGAAATAAACTGTTATAAATGTCGTAGTAGTGTCGTAGTAAATAGGACTATTTTTGAGTAATAGCAGCTCGTATTTTTTCCGTGTCAGGGTGTGCATAACGCTTGCGCAGCATTTTTAAATCAGCCCACCCCATAACGGAGGCTACAGCGTACAAATTAACATCATCGTTTACCCACAGTGACGTGCGTGTGTGGCGAAGTTCGTGAGGATTTAGTTCAGGGACGTCGATACCATACTGGTCGTGATATGCGTGCATATCCTTCATAAATTGCTTGTAATGCCGTTCGTGCCAAGTACTGGGGGAACATACCATGCCATTTTTGTTTGATATGATATATTTGCTGTCAGGGGCGTTGGCGTGCTGTTCTTCCAAGCGTTGTACCGTTGCTGCGTCGATCGGGATAATACGCTGCCGGAAGTGGTTTTTCGGAGCACCGATAATCAGCTCAGTTTTCCCCGTATCAGGATTTTTTGCTTCCACAACACCTCTGTTTATTTCGAGTAAATTATCTTTAAAATCAACATCATCCCATGTTATTCCAAGCAGCTCGCTGCGTGAGATGCCGTAGGATAGCATCAGAAACACGCCTAACCCGTATTTGTGATAACGGCAATACTCCAGCACCATACTGCATTCTTCTGCTGTGTAGGTGCGTTTTGTCGACTTTTGGGGCGATGCCATTTTGATGCCTTCGCACGGGTTACGGCTGATAAGTCCGTTTTCGTAGGCGTTTTTAAAAATCTGATTCAAGCAAATATAATGCTTGCGGATAGTTTCATCGGAAAATCCGTTTTTTTGCTTAGTTTTTTTCAGATACAATTCAATGTCGTTTTTTCTGATGTTTGATATTTCACGTTCGCCAAAATAGGGGATAAGGAATTTTGTGGCAGGAGAATAATAGGTGAAATCGTATGTGCTGTTTTTTATTGTTCCTTTTTTAATATCCAGAAATTCAAGAGCTATTTTCTTAAAACTCGGGGTTTTATTAAAATTTTCCCCAGTCCTCTCATAAACCGCCTGATTGATCTTATACTCCTCAGCCTTTGCCCTCGCATCGGCTTTGCTTATGTTGCTGTAAAAACTCTTGCGGATAAGCTTTCCGTCAAAGTCATGCCCGATAGTCACCTTGACCTCGTACATCCCGCTGGCGTGGTTCGGCTGCTCTTTTTTCGGTCTGCCCATTTAATCACACTCCATGTAAATATTGACATTATTACAAGGACGTGCTATAATAACATTGTAATGATGTGTATTATTGCACGTCCGTAGCCTCGTTGGTATGCCAGTACTGACGGGGCTTTTTTATTTATTTTTCTAATGTCAGACCATATTTATCAGTAAAATTGCCTTTTACCAGCGAAACAAGGTCAACGATTGTTCCGATCCACATATACCCAAAAGTAAACAAGTGGAGTAAGCCGCTGCCTTTTTTGCCTACATAAAACCTGTGGAACCCTGAAAGCCCAACAAAGCTGAGACAACAAAGGAAGATTGCTGTAGATCTGCTTTTCTTTGATTTAGTATGTACATAAGGCCGAGCCCCGTTTACATTCGTGTTCGTGTTTACATTGTTATTAGTGTTAGAATTGTTAATAACTATGTTAATTGGCTGTTGTGTCTGCGGATTTGCGTCGGTTTTTACCTCACAGCCGCAATATTCGCATGTATTGCCTTTTAATTCAGCGCTACAATTTGGACATTTCATATTATTTCCCCTTTTAAACAAAATATTGTAATAATATATTATCATATAGAGGTGTGTTTTTCAATTCGTATATTTAACAGAATTCGACAAATAGAATTGTGAAAAAATCCCTAAAACAACACTTGTCAAGCCAAAAATAAAATTTTATTGTTTTAATTAGATGTTGAAATGTCCTCAAATTACAAAATTCGACAGCGAAAAAATCAAACATACTCCGCCATGACATCGGCGTATTTTTTGAGTGCAGCACTCATCCTGCTTCTGGGGAAGTTAAACCTCTCCCCGTTTTTGAGTACGATCTCTTTATGATTGATAGTCCTGATTGCAAGGCAGTTTATCAGATGGCTCCTACCGGGATGCAGGAAGCCGCAGAATTCGGGCTGCTCTGCGATTTTGGAGAGCGTACCGTTATTGATACGCATAGTCCTCCCGTCGGTTAAATGCGCTATTACAGTGCGCTTGAGGGACTCTATGTATACGACTTCCCGGGTCTCGATATCCAGATCGCCGCTGTCAGTTTTTAGCGTACAGGTTTGATGCCTGCTAAAAAAACGCCTGAACAAATAGGCGACCTCATAGCGCATCCGCTCCGGCGGCATATCCTTATACACATAAATATCCGCACGGGCACGACAAACCAAAGTCCCGGCGGTATCAATCATGGATACAACTGCCGTAAAAAAATCATTGTCGTATTCCCGGAGCTTGTATATCAGCTGGTCGCCGTTGATATCCATGTAAAAGTCAAGTACATACACATCATACCGGCTGCCGCTCTCGACCCTGCTCACCAGCTCAGCAGCGGTATCGTAGTAGTCTATGCTGTACTTAGCATCCAGAGGTTTTAGATAGTCCTCCATAACCTCCACAAATTGACCGATTGATGTAAGCCTGTCGTCACAGACTGCAATTTTTATCATGCCTTTCCCTCCTCGTGATAAATTATACCACATCACAGGGGGATTTTTTACTGGTAATTTATGGTAAAAAGTGCTCTTCGTCGGCAGAAAACGGCTTTTCGTAGGATTTTGTAGATTTTTTTAAGCCGATCAGGTATAATCTGGGTGAGCTCAAATAAATGCAAGGTGAGTGGTTAACAACATTTACCGACAGAAAGCACTTGACAAAATCGAAAATATGTTCTATAATATCATAGGTTATGTAGAACGAATGTTCTTAAAGGAGGAATTATTATGTCACAGGAAGAAAGAACAATACTTATCGAATCAATTATCGACGATATCCTTTATTTAAAGGAAAAGCAGGAGATTACTCCTGCTTGTGTTCCCGTTTCCATTTTAGATAAGACGTAAATTGCTTTAATTCAATCAACTCTTCGTCGCTTAGTCCTGATAACAGTTTCCTATAAGCTTCTCGCTCGTCATCGACGGGCGGGGAGCTTTTTTTATCTTCGCCGTTAATTATGTATTCTGTTGATACACCTAAAGCAAGAGCTATTTTAATAATAGCATTTACTGAGGGTTCTTTTGTTTCCGAACCGAGAATTTTATTTAATGTTCCGTATGGTACATCTGCTAATTCGGCAAGCTGCTTATTGGTTAACCCTGCTTCTTTTTTTTTTGATTTTTATTCTGTTAATCATTTCGTCGAAATTGTAGCGCACATTATCACCTCCTGATTCCATTATACTGCATCGTCCGCACTATGTCAAGAAAAAAATTATAAAATTCGGTAATTTTTTTCTAAAAAATGCTTGACATTTCCCGAATATGGTGATATAATATACTCAAGGATTACCGAAAACGGTAATCAGAAAGGAGAATTTGCTATGCTATGTAATTTAAAGGCTGAATTGGTAAGAAAAAATCTTGTTCCCGACAAAGCCATTGAAGCTGTTCTTGGGTGTTCTAACAGGACCGCAAAATCAAAACTTAATGGCATAACTGATTTTACAGTATCCGAGGCATTCGACATTGTACATTGCTATTTCCCAAACAGAGAATTTGAATATGAATTCCTTTTTGCGAAATCAGCCCCCGAGAAGGAAGGAGCGTGAGAACATGAACAATACCTCAGACTGCCCTAAATGTGAAAAATGTGTAGTTGATGCATGGGAAAAACTCAATTATAACAACACCCTAAGCGAAAATCGCTATCGTATATGGCGAACGATAGCAACAATTTCACTTAGCGTTAATGGGTTTATCATAGGGTTGTTGTTTGGCTTAGCTATTTTTCGATAAGCCAGAATACCTAAGATTCATCTAATCATCCCTCCTTCCCACTTACATTATAGCACAGATGGGAAGAGAGCACAATAACAAGGAGGTAAACTATGAACGAATTAATCACAATCAACTACGAAACAAGCGACCGCCCGACGGTAATGGGCAGACAGTTGCATGAAGCGCTGGAAGTATCCACTCCTTACCACAAGTGGTTTCCGAGAATGTGTGAATATGGATTCACTGAGAATGAGGATTATTCGACGACGGACAAAAATGTCCTCCGTACCGACGGAACACCGATGCCTCAGATCCAGCATGACCACCAGCTCACAATCCCTATGGCTAAGGAGATCTGCATGCTCCAGCGTTCCGAAAAGGGCAAGCAGTTCCGGCAGTACTTTATCAAAGTCGAAGAAGCATGGAACAGCCCCGAAATGGTAATGGGACGAGCTTTGAAAATCGCCCAGAAGCAGCTTGACCAGATAAAGACGGAGAATCTCAGGCTTACAGCCAAGATTGAAGCGGACAAACCTAAAATTATCTTTGCTGATGCCGTAAGCGTGGCGAATACGTCAATCCTTATCGGAGAGCTGGCAAAAATCCTAAAACAAAATGGCGTGGATATCGGTCAGAACCGCCTTTTTGAATATCTTAGAACCAATGGATATCTTATCAGCCGTAAGGGTTCGGACAGGAATATGCCGACCCAGAGGGCTATGGAAATGGGACTGTTTGAGATCAAGGAGACTACGATCTCCCATGCCGACGGTCACACGACCATCAATAAGACTCCGAAAGTTACTGGTAAAGGGCAGCAGTACTTTATTAACAAGTTTTTGAAGTCTTAGGAGGTGCACCCATGACCGCACTAGAAAAACTCAACGAATTCCTGTCGAAGGACACCGACAGATTGGCGGAGATCGTCGAGAAGCATCCGTATCAGATACCTGTCCCTGTTATTGCGGAGTGGTGGCACTGCTCAGAGGACAGTGTAAGGAATGCTCTCAAACAGCAGGGATTGCTCGGCATTGCGCAGAAACGTCCCGGTAAGCTAAACGGCGGATTTGTAATCCCCACAGGGCATTTTGTCCGCTGGTACGTCTGCAAGTGGGGAACGTGAAAGGAGACACCATGAAGCACTACATACTCAGAATCACCGACGCTTACGACGCTCCGAGGGTGGTGACTGTGAGAGCAGAATCGACAGCGGATGCGTTTAACAGCGTCGAAATCAGCGACGGAGAGAAGATCTCCGAGTGCGTTGAAATTAAATGAAAGGAAAGAATAATCATGGAGAAAAAATACGAATTATTAACATCAGACACAAAGGAATTTTTGGGGCGGAAGTTATTCCGCGTTAAGGCTCTGAGAAGCTTCGGCAACGTCAAAGCCGGAGATCTGGGCGGCTACATCGAAAAAGAGGAAACCCTCAGCCATGAGGGCAATGCGTGGATCTACGGCGATGCGAGGATCTGCGACAATGCGAGGATCTACGGCGATGCGAGGATCTACGGCGATGCGGAAGTCTGCGACAATGCGAGGATCTACGGCGATGCGGAAGTCTGCGGCAATGCGAGGATCTACGGCGATGCGGAAGTCTGCGGCAATGCGTGGATCTACGGCGATGCGGAAGTCTGCGGCAATGCGAGGATCTACGGCGATGCGGAAGTCTACGGCGATGCGAGGATCTACGGCGATGCGGAAGTCTGCGACAATGCGTGGATCTACGGCGATGCGGAAGTCTGCGGCAATGCGAGGATCTACGGCGATGCGGGAGTCTGCGACAATGCGAGGATCTACGGCGATGCGGAAGTCTACGGCGATGCGAGGATCTACGGCGATGCGGAAGTCTGCGGCAATGCGGATTACCTTTACTTCAAGGGGCTTGGCTCTTGCAACCGGAGCACCACATTTTTTAAATGCAAAGACGGCAACATCGGCGTAAAGTGCGGCTGCTTCAGCGGATCTCTTTCAGACTTCGAGGCGAAGGTGAAAGAAACCCACGGCGACAGCAAGTACGCCCGAGAGTACCTCAAGGCTGTTGAGATCGTGAAAATCCACTTTGAGTTGGAGGAGGACGCATCATGAACACATTAGCACTGCTGCTTGCATTATCCGGCTCGCTGCTTGCGCTTGTAAGTGCGAATATGGCGCTTGAGATGCTCTCAGAACGTTCAGAACGCCGCTACAGCGCACGCATGAACGCCCTGAGGGGGAGAGCCTACGGAGCAGTCAGAGAGCGCAAAAATAAGGCTCAGAACCGACAGACGCTATGGAGAGCGCTCGAGAAATAAAAAAACGCCCGTCCCCGATATCCGGGTGACGAGCATGGATAAATTATACAACTATATTATAACACAAATCAGGAGGAAAGTCAATGAGCCCATACGAAAAGGCAGAAGCTATCTTAAACGCAATAAATCTAATCAGTGAAACTATCACGCCTGAGGACATTTTAAGAAAGTGCACACCACAGGAACTGGATTTTTATTATAACAAATTATGTAAGGAGGATCATAAATGAAAGATACAGAAGCACTTGAAAGGCTGATACATATCGTAGTCCGGGAATGCTCAGCAGCGGATGAATTTGAGCTGATGAGATGGCTGTTCCACGAGTACGAGATGGCGGATATGGTGGAAACGCCCAAGAGAGGAGATATTGAAAATGTGCACTGAATGCCGCCAGAGCCCCTGTCATCCTTCCTGCCCGAACGAGGACGCACCGCCGGTTTACTGCTGCGAGATATGCGGTGAGGGTATCTATTCCGGTGAATTCTGGTGGGATATCAACGACATGGCAGTCTGTGAGGACTGCGTTGACGGTATGAGGAGGACGGCGTGAATACTGATGTTACAGGGTATGTGTGGGGGGAATGTACTATAAAAGTACCTTTCCCAATAGATACCAGAGGAGTACCATACATAAGCTGCAGCCGATGCAGATACTACGTCGACAGTACAAGATACTGCCGGCTTATCTGCGACAAGGCAGCGGTGATACATGAGGACAAATTCAGGGCGAATAACTGCCCGCTTGTTTTAGAGGAGGATTTTTATGAGTAATAAGCTTGAAATACACTGCAACAAGGCACTTTCCCCGAAAGAAGCCAACACCATCAGAGCAGTGATACCAGATGATACATACGCCGAGCTTAAAGAGCTTTCCAAGAGGACAGGAATCGTTATGGCTCAGCTCGCTCGAATGCTTATAGAGCACGCTCTTCCACTGGTGGAGGTGATCGAGTAATGGGAAAGCCGGTCATAATTTACGGAAAATCCGGAAGCGGCAAGAGCAGAAGCCTGAAAAATTTTGCGGAGGATGAGATATTATTCGTCAACGTGGAAGAAAAAGGCCTTCCTTTCCGCAAAAAATTCAAGTACACATTGAACAGTGACAATTATAAGACAATCAAGGAACAGCTCTCAAAAATGCCCCTTAAAACGGCTGTAATCGACGATGCCGGCTATCTACTTACCAATATGTTCATGAAAAAACATTCCGCAGGGCTTAAGGGAAACGCTGTATTTGATCTTTACAATGATATCGGTGACCGTTTTTGGGACCTGATCAAATTCATCAAGAAAAAACTTCCAAGCGATGTGATCGTTTACATTGTTATGCATGATGATTCCAACGACGCAGGCGAGGTCAAGCTTAAGACTATAGGAAAGCTGCTTGACGAAAAGGTGAATATACAGGGAATGGTAACGATCGTACTGCGATGTATGTCAGCCAACGGCAGGCATTTTTTCAGAACACACACTGACGGACTTGATATCACAAAATCACCCGAAGATATGTTTGAAAACGACGAAATCGACAACGACCTCAAAGCTGTTGATTCAGCTATAAGAGAATATTATGAATTATAAAATTTAACGGAGGTAAATAATTATGAACCCAGTAGCAGGCTATTCAGAAGCCACAGCAACAAACTTCAACGCTGCCGAGAGACTTCCGGCGGGCGGCTATGTACTCAGGATCCTTGATGTGAGGGAGGAAAATTATACATGGGGAGATGTTATAGTTCTTCGCTTTGACATTGCCGAGGGTGAGCAGACAGGCTTCTTCAAGCGTCAGTATGACGCTATGAGCGACGAATACAAGAAGTGGAAGGGTACTCACCGCATTAATATCCCCACTCTTAAGAGCGGCAGCGAGGAGGATATGAAACGCTATAACCGTTCTCTCGGATTCTTTAAGGCTCAGATCGAGGCAGTAAACAAGTCCAACAATATCAATATTGACTGTTCAAAGGAGTGGAGTCCCAATGCCATGAAAAACAAGCTTGTTGGAGCTGTTTTTGGCAATAAGGAGTGGGAATACGACGGCAAAACCGGCTGGTATACCGCCTGTGATCACCTTGTTGCCGCCGCTGATATCCGTGAGGGTAACTTCTCTATCCCTAAGGACAAGCCACTTAAAAATAACTCTGCCGCTCAGACATCCGCCGGAGATATGTACTCTGATTTCGAGGAGAGCGTCGGAGAGCAGACTGTCCCCTTCTGATTGTAAATAAATTGTAAATTCTGAGGCTTATTCAACGCCTTTCCATTGAACGAAGGGCGTTTCCAGCCCTATTATGGAGGACTATGGAAGCATACGAACTCGATACGGCGATGAAGTCAATGCAGGTCGTCGTCGATACAAGAGAAAAAAAGAACTCACATATCACCGCCCTGCTGGACGAGCGTAAATGTCCCTATAAGGCGCAGAAGCTTGACTATGGCGATTATACCTGCACCTATGCAGACGGCGAAAATAACGCCGTCAGTATTGAAAATATAGCCGTTATAGAACGCAAAGCGAGCCTTGACGAACTGGCAGGCAACATCACCAAAGGGCGTGAGCGGTTTGAGCGTGAATTCCTGAGAGCCAAAGGAGCCGGAGCAAAGGTGTTTCTGATGATTGAGGGCGGAAGCTGGGATGCTATTCAGGAGCATCGCTACCGCTCACAAATGTCGCCCAGAGCCTTTCTCAATACGCTCTTTTCGTGGCAGCAGAAGTATAATATTACGATATCTTTTGTCTCAAAAAGGTTCGCAGGCGATTACGTATATGCAACGCTTTTTATGGCACTGAAAAATTTTTTATTGAACGGAAGGAAGTGAGCAAGTGCTTGAAAACGGCTATATAAAATTATACCGCACCATGCTGAAATGGGAGTGGTACGACGACGCCATCACTAAGAGTGTATTCCTTCACTTGCTTCTCACAGCCAACATTACCAATGATAAATGGCACGGTGTTGAAGTGCCGAGAGGAAGCAGAATCGCCAGCTACGAGATTCTTGCAAGAGAATTAAAATTATCAATTAAGCAAATCAGAACAGCAATAAATCATCTTGAAAAGGCAGGCAGCGTGGCAAGGTCGCCGTACCCGAAATTTACCGTATTTACGTTAAAAAACTTCGATAAATTTCAAGGAGGGGCAAGCAAAACGGCAGGCTGGGGGCAGGGTAAGGGCAAGGTAAGGGCAAGCAAGGGGCAACAGTATAAGAAGAATAAAGAAGAAAAAGAAGAAAAAGAATATACCGCTCCTTCCGGAGCCAACACTGACCTCTACAGCGGCGGACGTACAGACTTTTGAAAGGAAATGCTATGGGATATATTTTTAATAAAAACGATGTTTATGCTCTGACTAACGGTCTGGGCGCACAGGTCAGGGAAAAAGGCGGCGAGCTGTTTTTTAAAAAATGCCCCTATTGCGGAGGCGGCGAACATGATGAGAACACATTCAGCATCAACCTCGAGTCCGGAGCATTTAAATGCTTCCGGGCAAGCTGCGATAAACACGGACATTTCGTCGAGCTTGCACGAGACTTCAACTTCCCGCTTGACTTTGGCATTGATCCCAGAGCCAAGAAGAATTACCGCCGGCTCGAACAGAAGCAGATAACCGTCAGGGATAAGGCTGTTGAGTATCTGGCATCAAGAGGAATCTCAGCTGATACAGCTCACAAATACAGCATAACCACCAGAGCGGACAACAACAATATCCTCGTATTCCCTTTTTACGATGAGAGCGGAATACTTGTATCAGCAAAGTACCGCAAGACTAATTTTGACAAATCAAAGGACAAAAATAAAGAGTGGTTTGAAAAGGATACCAAGCCTATCCTCTTTGGCATGATGCAGTGCAGCGACTTTACACGCCTTGTAATCACCGAAGGACAGCTTGACAGTCTGAGCGTAGCGGACTGCGGAATCAATAACGCTGTCTCAGTACCTACAGGAGCGGTAGGATTTACGTGGGTTGAGCATTGCTATGATTGGGTTAGTCGGTTCGGGGAAATTGTTGTGTTTGGAGATTACGAGCGTGGCAAAATATCGCTTGTGGATGAAATATCACGCAAATTTCCGGACAAGTGTATCAAAGTAGTGCGCACGGCGGACTATCTCGGCGAAAAGGATGCTAACGACATACTCCGCAGGTACGGCAGGGATGCCGTTGTGAAATGCGTTGAAAACGCTGAGATAAAGCCTGTAGAGGCAGTAAAAAGGCTCTGCGACGTCAGAAAGGTTGATTTACAGGCACTTGAACACATCCGCACCGGAATATACGACGTTGACAAGGTGATCAATGGCTTATACTTCGGGCAGGTCGCACTTATCACCGGAAAACGAGGTGAGGGTAAGTCTACACTTGCATCACAGATATTTGCGAATGCTCTTGAACAGGGCTATTCTGTGTTTGCGTACTCCGGAGAGCTTCCGGATTATCACTTTAAAAACTGGATAGATCTTCAGCTTGCCGGGAATGAGTACATCGAGGT
The DNA here is from genome assembly GCA_017463375.1 of Ruminococcus sp. Classification (GTDB taxonomy): domain Bacteria; phylum Bacillota; class Clostridia; order Oscillospirales; family Ruminococcaceae; genus Ruminococcus. The sequence goes on from JAFTPG010000126.1 coordinate 11,808, forward strand.
ATACAGCAACGAGTACGGCGAGCCGTCCTATTACATCACTGACGAGACAAGCCAGCGGCTAAATGACTGGTATGCGGACAAGGCGTATATCTTTGACAACAGCGCCATTACATACGAGCTGGATACTAATGGCAAGCTCGACCAGCAGGGCGAGGAAATAACGCTGTTAGGAGCGATACGCAAAGCCGTGTGCAGATATGGTATTAAGCTTGTGCTTATCGACAACCTCATGACAGCGCTCGAAGTAGAGCCGACAAGCGACCTGTACAGGGCACAGAGCGAGTTTATTAAAAAGGTCAAGGCGCTTGCTGTCAAGCTCGATATCGCAGTTATCCTGATCGCCCACCCTCGCAAAGAGTACGATGGCAAAGAGCTTGATAATGACAGCGTCAGCGGCTCGAGTGATATCACAAATGCGGTTGACCTTATTATGACATACTCAGCGAATACAGGTGATGATAAGCAGCAGTACCATTCCCTTATCGGCGTTACCAAAAACCGACTCACAGGGCGCAAGCTCCTCAAAGACAACCGTGTCAAGGTGACCTACAGCAGCAAGAGCAAGCGCATAGTCTGTGATAACGACGACCCATACAAGGTTTACAGCTGCTTTAAAACGCCTGCATTGACTGACAACACTGCAAAATTACCGCCATTTTAAGGAGCGATAAAAATGAATGACGAAGCAATATATATCAACGATTATAAGAACTCAGATGAATATAACCGTCTGAAAGCTAAGTGCTGGGAGGCTGCAAATAACAATCAGCCGCTTGACATATCCGGCCAGAAGCCGCCGGAATATAAATACTTCACAGAGCTTTACCACCTCTACTGCGCATTTAAGCAGGGACTTATCACGATGGAAAAGGCAGAGCAGCAGGATGCTAAGAATTACCGGGAGTACACAAATTACGCTGAGGCTCACCTCGAATGGCTGCACCACTGCTTTATATTCCAGGAATACACCCGCTGTGCCGGAGAGCTTCTTTCTTCGATCGAAAAGGCTGACACTTTTAAAGCTGCGGCGTGGTATGCGTTTGAAGCAATCTCCGCCATGACCGGCGATCACGGCGAACTGCTCAAGCGGATGAAAAATAAATTTGAGGAGGATATCGATGAAATGTACAAGACGCCTGATGAAGTCCGAAAAGGAAATTAAAAAAATCTGTCAGAAAAATGTCGAAAATACACTTAGGGAAAAACATGCGGAAATTTCGCAGGATATAGCCTATCAGACTATGGCGGTAGTTATGTGTGTATTACATAATCGCTTTGGCTTTGGTGGAATGCGGTTGCAAGCCCTTAAAGATGCTATCGAAGATGAATTTGCAAATATGAAAACTGGAATATTAGGCAGAAATTATACTACAAACGATTGCGTTAAATTTCTGAAAGATAAATATAACATTGATTTTTCAGAAACACGTTATATAGCGGAAGAATGGAGGGATGGAAAATGACCGATAACGAGATTATTAAGGCGTTGGAGTGTTGTAGTAAAACTAGCCAGGAAATCTGTATCAAGGAATGTCCGATATTCCGAAGAGCAGGGTGCATCGACGAATTACATAAAGTTGTTTTTACTCTCATCAGCCGCCAGAAAGAGGAGATTGAGCGTTACAAGGGAGTTATAAAAATCCTCGAAAACGATGTGCAGACAAGTAGATCCGAAACAATCAGAGAGTTTGCGGAGAAGTTGAAAGACAATACATTACGGATTCGGCTGGGCTGTGGCTGCCATGAGTACGAAGTAATAACAAAACAGGGCATTGATTATCTTTTGAAAGAAATGGTGGGTAAGGATGATGCGTGAAATCTTGTTTAGAGGGAAGAACGTAGACAACGGCAAGTGGGTATACGGCAGTTACGTCGAACAGTACGGAGCTAAGGAAATATATCTGCAAGACGGTGTTGATGAACATGGGTTTGATAGACACCACGTTATCCCTGAAACCGTCGGACAATACGCAGGCTTGACCGACAAGAACGGCAAGAAGATTTTTGAGGGGGATATATTTAAATTCCTTGATGAAGTTTGGGAAAGCTCTTATACTTCTTGCGGAACAGAATATGCATCTTGGGAAATCGGAAACTATGGTGTTGTTGGATTTGACGAAGATACAGCACGATTTGGTTTTATCCAGTATAAATACAATGAAAATTCGGTTGCAGCAGATTTCTGTAATAACGATGTTGAATTTGCGGACTTTGTAAAAGAACTGGAAATTATCGGCAACATACACGATAATCCCGAATTGTTGAAAGGGGAATGAAGATGAATTTCGAGGGGGGGAATTCTAAATCAAAAGGTGTTGCAAGAAACCGAAAATATGTCAATCTTGCTGACGTTATCAGAAAGATCGATTATATAACAAGTAGTTATGGGGCATCTTCACGGATGAGAAAAGAAATCAAGGAAAAGCTTGATAACCTCAGGTATTTTACTGAGGAAGAGTTCAAGATTGAATCGGGAGGAGAATGACAATGGAAAAAGAACTTAAACCGTGCCCGTTTTGCGGGAGTGTTAAATTAAAATTAGCGAAGAAAAGAACTATATACAGAGGGCATAAAGCGTATGTTGCTTCAATTCGTTGCAATCGCTGTAATGCAAGAGGTGGGACAGTGTTAAATCTCACTATCCCGTACGCAGTCAAAGAGGATGTTGAAAATGAAGCAGCAAGGCGTTGGAACAGGAGGGCGAACAGTGAAGAAGATAACTAAAGAAATCGGAATCACACCCGGTAACGGAATATTCCATGATTCTAGGGGCGATGTCGCTGCGCTTGCAGCATACTGCAATATGCTTGCTTCCAAGATTAACGAGCTTATACACCTTATCGACGTAATAAACAGGAGGTTAGACAATGGCAAAGGAGCGTGAAAACCATGTTTAAACACACGATAATACTGATAGCAGCCCTGATTGTGGTCTGCTTGATTATTACAGCGTAGGAGGTGCATTATGGCTAATAAAAATAATTGGGACGCAATGACAGCACCATACAGACGGACACCCGTAGAAAACATAGTCCCTGTATATGGTATCAAGAATACTTACAACGGGAAATTGCTGGATGTGCAGTTTGATTCCGTGACGGAAGCCCGAAACTACATAAAGCAAAGAGGATACAGTCAGTACTTGCGGCCAACTGTTATTGGAAAGAGAGGGATTGAATGACAAAAGAAATACTTAAACAGTATCGATTTTATAAAAAGAGAATTTCTGTACTTAATCGAAAAATAGAGAATCTTCAAAGAGAAGAGGACGAAAGTGTTGTAAAAGACACAGTTCAAGGGTCACACAAAGAATTCCCTTACACGATGGGGCATACTACGATAAGCGGCTGTCCTGGTCTTTGGGAAACCCACAGCGAACTTCGCGAACTGCGTGAAGTGCGTGCAA
>JAFTPG010000039.1 GCA_017463375.1 Ruminococcus sp.
TCGAATTCAAAAAACGTCGCCATTGTCTGAATTTATAAAAAGCTTAAGATTATTTTAAGGATTATGTATTATAATGACAACAAACCACAGGAAAGGAGTTGAATCCGAAGATACCCCGCTGCTCGTTGGCGGTGTATTTCAGGAGTTTTATGGCTATTAATACTTTTGCTCGAAAAGAAATTAAATTCCTGCTTAATATGCAGCAATACAATAGCTTGATGGAGGAGATCCCTCACTACATGAACCCTGACAAGTATTGTATCGGAGGCAAGGAATACGGAGTTTACAACGTCTACTATGATACATCGGATGACTTTTTGATCAGAGAATCACTCAGCAAGCCCTACTATAAGGAAAAGATAAGACTGCGCAGCTACTTCTCGCCCGCAGGTCCGGACGACCTCGTTTTCCTTGAAATCAAAAAGAAGATCGGGGGTATTGTCGCAAAAAGGCGTGTGACAATGACTCTTGCTGAGTCAGATGAATATCTGAGAACCGGACGGAAACCGGTATCCGAGAAATTTATCACCAATCAGGTTTTTCATGAGCTGGATGCTTTCCTTGATATGTATGAGGTATCACCAAAGCAGTACATAAGCTATCAGCGTACAGCTTTCTTTGGCAAGAACGACAAGGATTTTCGTATCACCTTTGACCGTAAGATAACCGAAAGAAGAGAAGATCTGCATCTCAGCTTTCCAAGCTACGGAAATCAGATAATAGGCGAAGATCAGAGACTTATGGAAATCAAGGTGTCGGACGGAGTGCCGGATTGGCTTATCAGAAAGCTTTCCGAGCTTCACATTTATAAGACGAGCTTCTCTAAGTACGGAAGAGCTTATCAGAGTTACATTCAAAGCAAAATTTTAACGAATCGGAGTGTGTTTACAAATGTTTGAGAACGGATTTTTTGGAAATGTTTTGTCAAAAAACAACGTAGAAGAGGCTGCTGATTTTTTAACCGGTTCTTCTGCTTCATCTGCGCTGGGTACTATTAAGGCGAGCGAATTCATTTTATGTGTTGCTGCTTCTCTTATTCTTGGATTCCTCATCAGTGCAATCTATATGATAACCCACAAAAAAGAGGGTTACGCTCAGAGCTATGTTCTGACGGTTATTATGCTTCCTGCAATCGTTACACTCATATTGCTTCTTATTAACACTACATACGGCGCATTGAGCCTTGCCGGTGCATTTACATTGGTTCGCTTCCGAAGTGTTCCTGGCGATCCGAAGGATATCACTTATGTATTCTTTGCAATGGCTACCGGCGTTGCATGCGGTATGGGCTACATCGGATTTGCTGTACTCTTCTTCGTTATCCTTGGCGTTGTTGTTTTTGTTCTTAATATCGCTAACTTCGGCGGATGCAGAGTTAATCACATGACGCTCAAAATTACTATCCCTGAGAATCTTGATTACAAGGGCGTTTTTGACCCTGTTCTCAAGAAGTATACAAGCTTCTATAAGCTCAGAAGAATCAAAACGACTAACTTCGGCACTCTTTTTGAACTCATTTACAGCGTTGACGTTTACGATGCAACAGATACAAAGAGCTTTATCGACGATTTAAGAGCTCTTAACGGAAATCTTAATATTAATCTTGTGCTTTTCAAGTACGATGATAAGGTTTACGAGAATCAGTAATAGGCTATAATTTTGTCAGGCTGAGCTGCTCAGCCTGACAGTGCTGTTTTTCAGCAAAAATATATTTAAAGGCAGTGATTTATTATGATGAAATTAAAGAAAACTTTAGCCCTCCTTACAGGAACCCTCCTTCTGTGCACTGCTTATTCCTGCGGACAGACAGATATAACTGAGACGGAGAGCAAAATTTCTGCCGCGTCAGACGGCGTAAGCGGCAGTGATTCCCTTACAGAAATTGAGAAAAACGATTCTGAGGTCAAAGAGTCTGACAAGGAAAAATCTACACAGAATGCTACTAAAAACACTGAGGACTCAACTGCTGAAAACTCCTCAGAGCCGACTTCTGAATCGGCTTCCGCAAATTCAAAAGCAACCTCCCCCGCTGATGAAAATGAGAGCGATGAAAGCAATTCTTCGGATGAAGAGCAGAATGAGGCTGCTGATAGTGAAGCTTCCGATGAAAGCGTGAATGACTCCCCTGCTTCGGGAAATAGCAGCAGCGGCGAAGCTTCAAACAGCGGAGGAAATTCTTCAAGTTCCAATCAGAACAGCGGAAGCGCTTCAAGTAACAACAGCAATAGCAGTAACAGCAGTAATAACAGTAATTCCCAGCAGAATCAGAGTAACAGCAGCAGTTCAAGCAATAATTCTTCTTCGTCGAATACCAACAGCGGAGGCAGCTCAGAGGTTATTCCGACTGAACCAGCGACCGAAGCTCCTACCGAGGCTCCCACCGAGCCGGAAAAAGTCTATGCTGCCGAAATCACATTAGGTGATACTCCTCAGATCAACGGAAGCAACGCAGCGGCAGACGGTTCGAGAGTCGTTATTACAGGCGGCGGTGATTTCCTTATTTCCGGTTCTGTTGCTGACGGTCAGATAGAGGTAAATACCAAGGAAAAGGTAAAGATTTTCCTTGACGGCGTCAGCATTACCAGCTATTCCGGACCAGCCATTAAAGTTACGGATGCCAAGAGATTTATTCTTGTTCTTAAAGAAGGTACACACTCTGTCCTTCAGGATGTTAACGTAGATAATATTAACGACGGCGTTATCTGTTCCAATGATACAGTTGAAATCAAGGGTAATGGTTCTCTGGATATAATTGCCGGAAATGCACATGGTATCTCCAGCGATGATGATGTTGTACTCGAAAATGGTACTATCAACATTACTTCCGTAAAATCCGGAATTATTGCCAATGACGATGTTACGATCAATGATGTCATATCACTTAATATATACGGCGGAACCAATGGAATTAAATCCAAAGGCACTCTCAATATCAATGGCGGATATACGGTGATTTCCGGAGGAGCTAAGGAAGAGAAAAGTTCCATTTACGCTGCCGGAGCATTTAATTACACAGGCGGTTATGTATATGCAGCAGGAAATGTCGTAAGCGCTCCTACATCTTCCGTGAACCCTTATATTGTTGCAGGCTTCAGTACTGCTCAGCCGGCAGGAAGCACCGTATCAGTACAGCTCGACGGATGGGAGTATGCTTCACTTGTTCCGCATAATAATTTCAAGTGCGTTATGATGCTGGCTCCTGAAATCGCAGTAGGCAGTACTTTTGCTCTTAATGTAAACGGTGCACAGTATGGAGATTACAGTGTAGCTGATGTTCAGAACATCTTTACTATTACGGAATGACGATAATTTGTGATTCAATAATACATATTCACAGAATCTAAATGTTTTTCTTCGGGAAATTTGATGAATTGTACACTATAATCTATATTCGTGTATAATTGTATATTGCAAACTTATGCTTTTTGCAATATAATAATCATAGTAAATGACAGAGCTGGAATATTCAGTATCAGGTATTCTTCCCTCTCACATACTTGATACTGGTTCTAAGCTCATTTGCTTGCCATAGAATGATAATGTATTAATTCGCAGGCACAGTAGTCTGCTTTCACAGTGTTGTGTGCAATACAGCTTACATTTAATATATATCTATGGCTCGGTCTACAGTGCTTATCGGTTTATACCGTATCAGACCGATTATCAGCATCCCTTCGGGGATGCTTTTTTTGCGCTGCAAAATTTGCAAGCAAAATTATATAATCTGCTTGACAAATTATTTTGTATGTGATATAATATTCTCGAAGAAAGATAAGGAGGTATTCCGATGAAGAGAAGTGTTTACAGTCTTGTTCTTATGGATGATGTAATAAAGGCTGTTGATGAACAAGCGTATAAACTCGGGACAAGCCGTTCCAATCTGATTAATCAGATTCTGGCTGAACGTCTCAACTGCATTACTCCGGAAATGCGTATGAGAGAGGTGTTTGATTCTATTACGAATATGCTTAATACTGATTTTCAGATTCAGCAGCAGCGCTCTGATTCCCTGATGACGCTCAGAACAGCTTTGCAATATAAATACCGCCCTACGATAAGCTATAAAGTGGAGTTAAAACGCTCTCCCGATGATTATATTGGTGCGCTGCGTGTGCAGATCCGCACTCAAAGCACTCCCCTGCTGAGTCTCTTCAATAATTTCTTCGTTTATTGGATTGAACTGGAACAAAGAGCGCTGAAGCTTTATAATTGCACTAGTTATTCCTGTGAATTGTCATCCGGATGCTTCATACGCAATCTTATAAACACTCAAGGACTCTCTCACGGAGAAACAGGTGAAACTATATATTCATACATCGCTCTGCTTGATAAGACGTTAAAGCTCTATTTCTCAGCTCCTCAGGCATTTGCGTCGTCAGCTCCTGAGATAGAGTACGAATATCTCAGCAGGCTTGAACATACAATAATCTAAATTTTGTCAGGAGGTTTTTTATTATGAATGCTGAAAAACTTACACAGAAATCAATGGATGCCGTCAGAAAGGCTCAGAGCATTGCTGTTATGCACTCTAACAGCATTATCGAACCGGTTCATCTTCTTGCAGGTCTGTTAAAGCAGGAAAACGGACTGATTCCTCAGCTCCTGAAAAAGATGAATGTTGATTCTGATATTTTTGAATCAGAAAATGATAAGCTGATTGATTCACTTCCAAAGGTCACCGGAAGCGGCAGAAGCAGTAATATCGGTCTTTCTGCGGAAACCGACAGAATTCTTAATTCCGCTGAAGACACTGCCTCAAATATGAAGGACGAATTTATTTCGGTAGAGCATATTATGATGGCTCTCATAAACTCGAAAAATAGGGAGACAAGCCGGCTTTTTACTACTTTCGGAATTACCGGTGATAAGTTCCTCAATGCTCTGATGTCTGTCAGAGGCAATACAAGAGTTACCTCTGAGAATCCTGAGGATACTTATGACGTTCTTGCTAAATACGGTCAGGAGCTTGTAGGTCTCGCACATCAGAATAAGCTTGACCCTGTTATCGGACGTGACAGCGAGATCAGAAATGTAATAAGAATTCTTTCGAGAAAGACTAAAAATAATCCTGTTCTTATAGGTGAACCGGGAGTCGGAAAAACTGCTATTGCGGAAGGTCTTGCGCTCAGAATCGTTGCAGGAGATGTTCCTGACAGTCTCAAGGACAGAAAGGTATTCTCGCTTGATATGGGTGCTCTTGTCGCAGGAGCTAAGTACCGAGGCGAATTTGAAGAGCGTCTTAAAGCTGTTTTAAACGAGATCAAGAACAGTAATGGTAATATTATTCTCTTTATCGACGAGCTTCATACAATTGTCGGTGCAGGAAAAACAGATGGTGCTATGGATGCAGGAAACCTCCTTAAACCAATGCTCGCCCGCGGTGAGCTTCACTGTATCGGTGCCACTACACTGAATGAATACAGACAGTATATCGAAAAAGACCCGGCTCTGGAGCGCCGTTTCCAGCCTGTTATGGTCGATGAGCCGTCTGTCGAGGACACCATTTCAATACTGCGTGGTCTTAAAGAGCGCTACGAGGTTTTTCATGGAGTTAAGATCCAGGATAATGCGCTCATTTCTGCGGCAGTCCTTTCAAATCGCTATATCACTGATCGTTTTCTTCCTGATAAGGCTATTGACCTCATTGATGAGGCATGTGCTACCATCCGAACAGAAATGGATTCCATGCCGACTGAAATGGATGTGATTTCCCGTAAGATCGTTCAGCTCGAAATCGAAGAGGCAGCTCTCAAAAAGGAAAGCGACAGCATTTCTAAGGAGCATCTTGAAGAAATTCAAAAGGAGCTCGCTGAGCTGCGTTCAAAGTTCAATGAGATGAAAGCTAAATGGGAAAATGAGAAAACCGATATCACCGCCGTTCAGAAGCTGCGTGAGGAGATCGAGACTGTCGGCGCACAGATTGAAAAGGCTGAACGTGAATACGATCTCAATAAAGCAGCTGAGCTGAAATACGGTATGCTCCCGAATCTTCAGAAGCAGCTTGAGGAATTTGAACAAAAAGCTGATCATGACCTGGAGGACGGAAGGCTTCTCCGTGATAAGGTTACAGATGATGAGATAGCTCAGATCGTCTGCCGCTGGACGGGAATTCCCGTTTCAAAGCTGATGGAAGGCGAAAAGGAAAAGGTTCTCGGAATGGAGGAGCTTCTTCATAAGCGTGTGATCGGTCAGAATGAAGCAGTCACAAAGGTAAGTGAAGCAATTCTCAGATCCCGTGCAGGCATTCAGGCTCCCGGCAGACCTATCGGTTCGTTCCTGTTCCTCGGACCTACAGGCGTCGGAAAAACAGAGCTGGCTAAAGCTCTGTCGGAGATTCTCTTCGATGATGAACGCAATATAATCCGCATTGATATGAGCGAGTACATGGAGAAATTCAGCGTCAGCAGACTTATCGGAGCGCCTCCCGGATATGTTGGATACGATGAGGGCGGTCAGCTTACTGAGGTTGTCAGAAGAAAGCCGTATTCTGTAATTCTGTTTGACGAAATTGAAAAAGCTCATCCCGATGTATTTAATATCCTGCTTCAGGTGCTGGATGACGGCAGAATCACTGATTCTCAGGGCAGAACAGTGGATTTCAAGAATACGATCATTATTCTGACGTCAAATCTTGGTTCGCCTTTCATCCTTGAGGGAATTGATTCAGACGGCGAGATAACTGACGACGCGAGAAATAAGGTTGAGGTTCTTCTGAAACAGCAGTTCCGCCCAGAATTCCTGAACCGTCTTGATGAAATTATCTTCTTTAAGCCTTTGGCAAAAACTGAGATTATCAGGATCGTTGACCTGATGCTGCTTGATCTCCAGAAGCGTCTTGATGACAAACACATAAAAATCAATATCTCTGATGAAGCAAAGGATTACATTGTGGAATGCGGATATGATCCGAACTTCGGAGCTCGTCCTCTGAGAAGATTTATTCAGCGCAATGTAGAAACTCTGATCGCCAAGAAGATTATTGGCAGTAATATTTCAGCCGGAGATACTATTGAAATTGAACTCGAAAACGGCGTATTATCGGCATTTTAACAGGATTCTATTAGAGAATTTCAATAAAAAAACGCCCGCATAACAGTCACAATCAGTTTGAAATGTCGTTTTTTCCCCTATTTCTTGACAAATCTGAGTCAAAGGTATATAATTCAATTATAACATTTATGCGGAGGATCTGAAAATGACTAAGACTGAATTAATCAGTACTGTTGCAGAGAAAACGGGCATGACTAAGAAAAATGCAGAAATTGCTGTCAGAGCTTTTACTGACTCAATTACTGATGCTCTTGCAAGCGGCAGTAAAGTTTCTGTTGTCGGATTCGGCACCTTTGAAGTCCGTTCCCGAAAAGAGAAACAGGTTATTAATCCCCGGACTAAGGAAATGATGACTGCTCCTGCTTCTAAAGCTCCTGCTTTCAAGCCGGGTCAGGCTCTAAAAAATGCATTGAACAAATAATTTTTCGGAGGTAATTTATCATGGCAAGAACTAAGAAAACAGAAGCTGCTGTTGAGGCAGTAAAGGAAACAATTGCGGCTCCCGCAGCTGAAGAGGTAAAGGCTGAGGCTCCTAAGAAGGCTCCCGCTAAGAAAACTGCTGCTAAAACAACAAAGACTGCTTCAAAGAAAGCTGCCGCTGTTGTTGAGAACGTTGTTATCCAGCAGAACGGCAATGAGGTAACAGCTGCTGACCTTATTGCAAAGGCAAAAGAGGATGCAGGCATTCAGTCTCCCAAGAAGATTGACGTTTATGTAAGACCTGAGATCAACATGGTTTACTATGTAATTGACGGCGAAAAGTTCGGCAGCTTCGAGCTTTGCTAATTGAATTTGAAGGAGCAGTTCCATGAACTGCTCCTTTATTTTATATATAAAAAGGACTTCCATTAAGGCAACTGCTCGTACAGAAGTATATACATGTAATATTGAGGAAAACCCTTTTGAAAAAGGGTTCTTCCTCAAACTCCTTTCCTAAAACTTTCAGTTTTAAATTTCAGCCCCATAGGGTACACACCGAAAAAATACGTAATTTCCTGATTGCTTTAGTGTGTACCCTATGGGGCTGAAATTTAGATTAAAAGTCTTTGGAAGGGGGTACGGGGGAGAACCTTTCTTCAGAAAGGTTTCACCCGATTAATACATACAATACTTCTATATGGACAGCTACCTTATCGGAAGTCCTTTTTGGTTCAGTTTGACTTTACTTATTAATTACAACGTTGAGTCCCTGTGCGCTTTCAACGGTAAAAGGCTTGTCTGTTCCTGTAACTGTGACGGTTAAAGTATCACCGTTGCGTACTGCCTTGATTTCCGCTGCAAGAACTGCATCCTTGTCGTAAACAACTGCCTCGACAGTCTTTCCGTCCTCAATGCCGTATACCGCAATCTTCATGTTGTCTGTGTAATCGTATTCTACAGTCTTACTGAAGTTACCGTATACAATAATTGAATTCGGTTTAGCGTAAAGAGGCATACCAAAGTAGTCATACTGCTTTGTATACCAATTTCCACCCTCGAGCTGTTCGCCGGTCTGGATGTCGGTCCATGTACCGCCTGTCGGGAGATAGAAGCTGCACATTCCGTCTTCACTGAATACGGGTGCAACGAGGAGCGAATCGCCGAGCATATACTGAGTATCAACAGTAAGAGCTGCTCTGTCGTATGAGAAGTCAACTACCATAGCTCTCATCATAGGAACACCTGTCTTGTGAGTATTTACAGCGTTAGCAAAGAGGTAAGGCATGAGTTTTCCCTTGAGCTTTACAAAGTGACGTGAAACATCACAGCTCTCCTCGTCGAAATTCCACGGAACACGGTAGGATGAGTTTCCGTGGTAACGTGAATGTGTGGACATAAGTCCGAATGCTGTCCATCTCTTGTAAAGATCAGGAGTTCCTGTAGCTTCAAAGCCTGAGATGTCATGCGAGAAGAAGCCGAAGCCTGACAGGCAGAGTGAAAGTCCGCCTCTGAGAGTCTCCCACATTGACTCGTAGTTGGAGAAGCAGTCTCCGCCCCAGTGTACAGGGAACTGCTGTCCGCCAACTGTTGCGGAACGAGCAAAGAGGCAGGCATTATTCATGCCCTTGCATTCCTGAAGAGCCTCAAAAACTGTCTTGTTGTAGAGATATGTATAATAGTTATGCATCTTATACGGATCAGAGCCGTCGTAGTAAACAACATCGGTAGGAATTCTCTCACCGAAGTCAGTCTTAATGGCGTCAACTCCAAGAGCTGCAAGCTCTTTGATTTTGCCTGCAAACCACTCACGAGCTTCGGGATTAGTGAAGTCGATGATAGCAAGACCGGGCTGCCACATATCTGTCTGGAATACAGAACCGTCCTTCTTCTTGATAAAATAGCCCTTTTCCATGCACTCCTTGAATACAGGAGTACGCTGACCTACATAGGAGTTGATCCATACGCAGATTTTGAGACCTCTCTCCTTGAGACGTGAGATAATAGCCTTCGGGTCGGGGAACATTCTCTTGTCCCACTCAAATCCGCACCACTCAAATTCCTTCATCCAGAAGCAGTCGAAATGGAATACCTCAAGCGGAATGTCGCGTCTTTCCATCTCATTGATGAATGATGTAACAGTCTCCTCATCGTAATTAGTTGTAAATGAAGTGGAGAGCCAGAGTCCGAATGTATATGCAGGAGGAAGTGCGGGCTTTCCTGTAAGAGCTGTGTAGCTTGCAAGAACATCAGCCACAGTATTTCCGCCGAATACAAAGTATTCAAGGCGCTGTCCCTGAACGGCAAACGATACCTTAGAAACAGTTTCGCTTGCAACCTCGAATGTTACCTTTTCGGGATGATTTACAAATACACCATAGTTGCGTGAAGATACATAGAAAGGAATTGATTTGTAGGTCTGCTCAGAGCATGTACCGCCGTCGTTGTTCCATACCTCAACAGTCTGACCGTTCTTTACGAATGTGGAGAACTTTTCACCGAAGCCGTAGATATACTCACCTACTGAGATGTTGAGCATCTCACGGATGTATGAGCTTTCTTCGCTGTCGGAATCGGCATAGAAGCGCTCTCCTGTTTTGCCAGCCAATCTCTGTTTTGTGAGCCACTCATCCTCTTCGATAAGAGAAGTAGTTCTCCAGCCTTCTTTTGTAAGAAGCTTGTCCTCGTACCAGTAAGAGATGTCCCAGCCGCTTCCCTGATGTCCGACCTTTACCTTAGTCTTTCCGGAAATAAGCTCATAACCGTTTTCAGTCTTGTTAACTACAGGCTTGAAAGAAGCGTCCTCATAGAGAGTGAAGGAGGGATCTTTCTTAACAGCACCTGCGAAATGCTCGATAGAAACCTTTATGCTGTTTTCAAGAGTGGAAGTGAATTTTACAGTGAGCATAGGACCGCCTAAAGTCATGCCTCTGTTTCCGATCCACTGATTTGTTGCGTACACAGTGATTGAATTGTCGTCGGCTTCAATCTCATACATCTGTGTTGCGTAGTTCACGTTGTAGCCCGGCTTGTTCAGCCAGAATCCGTCTGAAAATTTCATTTGATTTTACTCCTTTTTTGATTTTTGGACTTGACGTTTCCGTTGTCATCAGCTATAATAATAACATCAATTCACATATAATTCTATCATAATATGTGCAGAAAATATAACGATACTCCCAAAGAACAGAGGTGCAGTCAATTGAGTCACGATTCAGGAGAAATGAACGGACACAATAATATAAAACAGTTCAGAGAAACCACGGCGCACGGTACTCCGCAGTTTCCGATGAAGATTTACAAGAACGATTTTTCATGGTATACAAACCGCACAATTGACTGGCACTGGCATCCTGAAATAGAAATAGCTGTTGTTCTTTCGGGTAAGGTGACCTGTTTCATAAATGATACGAGAATAGACGCTGCAGAGGGTGAGGGGTTTTTCATTAACTCCAATACGATGCACAAGGAAATTCCTTATGACGAAAACGAAAAGCCTATCATGACTACTGTTTGTTTTCTTCCGGATTTCATCGGCGACTGCGGATCGGATCTGATTTACAGAAAATATATTCGCCCGATCATCGCTGACGCTGCGCTGAAAGGTCTGAAGCTCTCAGGCGAAATTGAATGGCAAAGGCAGATGCTTGATATCGTCCGCAGCTTGTTTGAGCTTTCCAGCTGCAATTCATGGGGTTATGAGCTTAAATGCCGGAATATGATGAGTGAGCTGTGGTATTGTCTCTCGAAAAATCTGCTGAAAGAGCCTCATCCTTCTGCTGTCAATCAAAAGGCGAATGTCAATGAAAAGCGTTTGAAGAGAATGCTCTCTTTTATCCATGAGAATTTTCAGAAGGAGCTTACAATTGAAGAAATCGCCAAATCTGCAAACATCAGCAAGAGCGAATGCTTCCGCTGCTTTAAAACTATGATTGATAAGAAACCTATATCATATCTAAACGAATACCGTTTGAAACATGCCGTAGATCTGCTTCTGACTACCGACATGCAGATCACGGAAATATGCTTCTCCTGCGGATTCAATCATATAAGCTATTTCGGCAAGATGTTCCGCAGATATTACGGTATAACTCCTAAGCAATTCAGAAACAGTAATTAAGGAAATACAAAAACCTCCGTTGTATTACGGAGGTTTTGTTCGATAATCTATTTTCTTTTATTTTTCTTTTTGAGATTCGGAAGCGCATACATCGACTTTATAGGTCTGGAATCATTCTTGTATTTTATAAAGGAATATACACAGATAATGATATATATGATGCATGGAACACACGAAACAAGCAGAGCCTTATTAAACCATTCCGAATTATTAAACTGCTGTATTGCGTATATATTATATTTTGAGATTGAGCGCTCAACATCCGAGACAGCTACCAATTCAACTGTTCCAAGCGTTTCACCAGAGTAGGTTAATGTAACCTCGCCGAGACGGTCTCCCTCTTTAATCGGAGCCTGGAAAGAGTCTTTGTCAAATACAATATTGTCACCGTCTCTCTTTATGAGCGAAGTATCTATCTCATCGTACCAAAGCATTGTAAATTCCTCTTTCGGACGAGCCAGCACATAGTCATTTCCCTCTGCAAGAGTAACCTTTACTTCATCAACCTCGACCGTGTCGCTCAGAATTACTTCATAGGAGAAATTGCTGAAAACCCAGTCAAAAACAGAAATGGCATCGTTAAGATGGTAGAACTGACTGTTGCCTTCTGCGTCTCGTATAGGAGCTTTAATCAGAACTGCTAAGTAATTATTTCCGTCTTTGCTTGCTGTTACGATGATGTTTCGTCCGGCAGCGCTGAGATTTCCAGTTTTTATTCCCTTTGCTCCGCTGTAGAAATATTCGCTTTGCTGATCCATCATAAGATTTGAGTTCGTCCACACCCATTCCTGCGGATTGCTGTGATTCTGCGGATTCTCAATAGATGGGATATACTCGGGAGCTGCTGCTATTGATTCAAAAAGCGGAACATCAAGTGCATACTGAGTCAGGATCGCCATATCACGCGCAGTTGTATACTGATTCATGTTATACATTCCTGTGGGATTTACAAAGTTGGTGGATGTCATTCCGATTTCAGAAGCTTTTTCATTCATCATGTCAACGAAATCGCTGATTTTACCTTCGCTTACATGATATGCCAGCGTCTGGGCTGCTTCAACTGATGAAGTGAGCATCATTGCGTGAAGCAGGTCATTAATTGTAAGTACATCGCCGTCACAGATATCGGCGTATCTGAGATCCTCAGGATATTCTATCGAATACAGGCTTGAATACACTGATTCATCAATTGTGATCTGTTCCTCAAGATCCTGACATTCCTCCAGACAGATAACAGCAGTCATGATATTCACTAGCGGTCCGGGCATTTGCTGGATGTCGGCATTTTTTTCATGTATGATCATATCTGAATCCAGATTGATCACGACAGCTGATTCACTTTGTATCTGTGCTTTCATCGGAAAATTTATTGCATTGGCATCAGTTGTTCCTACAAACGGCAGAAGCATCATGAAGCCTGCTGCAGCGGCAAGAATTCTTTTCATATTAACTCCTTCAGTGATAGTAAATGGTATTATTACATCTATTATAACAGATTTCCTCTGATTTTTAAAGCCCTTTTAAAAAATTTTTTTGCCCTCTTTACCTTTTGAACGAAATATGGTAGAATAATGAGGTATATAATTGATTCGGAGGTAATTGCTTTGATATATGTAACAGGTGATACACACGGCGATCTCAGCAGATTCAAGGATCCTGCTTTGAAAAAACTGAAAAAAGGCGATATTCTTATAATATGCGGAGATTTCGGATTTATATGGGACGGCTCAAAAAAGGAAAAAGCCCTGCTGAAGAAACTGGCGCAGAAGGATTATACAATTGCTTTTATTGACGGCTGCCATGAGAATTTTGATATTCTTGAAGAATATCCCGTAACTGAGTGGTGCGGCGGAAAGGCACGCATTATCGAAGATAATCTGATACATCTGATGAGAGGTCAGGTTTATGAGATAGATGGAAAACGGATATTCGCTTTCGGAGGCGGTCACAGTCAGGACTACGATTTCAGACGTGACAGCACAAATTGGTGGGAGCGGGAGCAGCCTACTCATGAGGAAATACTCGACGCTATCCGCAGTCTGAATGAAAAGTCTAATGAAGTTGACTATATTATTACTCATGAGCCGCCTGCATCTCTGAAAGACTGTCTTGGCGTTGACGTTTTCCAGCGTCTTGAGGTTCATGCGTTTTTCGAGGATATCATAAAGGTTTGCAGTTACAAAAAGTGGTTTTTCGGAAAATGCCATATCGACAAGCATATTCCGATCAAGTTTTACGCAGTCTTCAATAACATACTGCCGCTTACATGATTTTACGGAAAAATGAAGTTTTCTTTTTTATCCGATTGACATTTTATGCTTTATATGATATTATTATCCTTGGGTAATATTACATAATCAGCGTTTCGCTTTTGTTCAATATATTACGCATAATACGGCTTTTCTGCTTGCCGATGAAAACAGAATACTATTTTGGGAGGTACGTTTGATAAATTATGGATAATGAATCAAAAAAAATACCGGGATCTCCGGGAAATGATCAGGACAAGCTCTCGGTTCCGGATGGAAGCACAGCTGCTCCCGAGGAAAAATCCTTTGACGAACTTATTGCCGAGGTCAATGAAAATGCCGATGCTCTGGCTGATAGCTCGGTTGAAAACACTTTGGTCGTTTCTGAGGATATCCTCTCCGATGATCAGCTTGAGGTTGACGGCAGTGAGGTTACATTCGCAGATACTGCGGTTTCTTCCGACGTGATCTCAAATGAAGGAGCTGAGAATATCAATACTGACGGTACAGCTTCTGATACGGAGCTTTCCGAACCGGAACCACCTGTCCCCTTTTCTGTGAAACTCAAGGCTGCTGCTTCAAAAATATTTGAACGCTGCGGATTCCCGGATAAGCTGCTTCTGCGAATCCTTGGAGTTTATCTTATTATATCCGGACTCAATATTTCATCTTCATTGCTTGACCCAATCAATCAGTGGAAGGAATTTGTTCAGGAAGCAAAGCTCTCTACGGATCTTATGTGGCTTGGTTTCGGATTTGTCATGCTGACAATACTTCATTTCTTTATGAATAGGAAATATCGGGTATTCGATCAGCTGACCGCATTTGCAGGAGTCATAATATTCATGCTCTCGCTGATGTGGCGCAATCCTCTCAACAGTAACGATAAGTTCTATCTTTGTATTGGTGTCACAGCTGTTGCCATAATACTGGTGAGCTATATCGTCGGCAAAACCGAACGCAATGCTTTTGAAAAAATGCCGAACTGGCTTGCAGGATTAATTGTATTCACTGCTGCTGCTGCCGTAACTGCATTTGTTGCTGCGACAACAGTTGCTCACCATAAAACTTTCGGAACCTCTTGCTTTGACTTTGGTATCTTTGTTCAGATGTTCCACTCGATGTCGAGCGATCTTACTGCTGTTACAACTTGTGAGAGAGATACGTTCCTTTCACACTTTAATGTACATGCTTCATTTATTTACTATCTTCTTGCTCCGATTTATGCAGTATTTCCGCATGAGGAAACTCTTCTTATCGCTCAGGCAGTTCTCGCTATGGGAGGTATCGTTCCCCTCTTCCTGATTGCCAAGAAGCATGATTACAAGGGACTCTCTCTTGTATTTGTCTGCATGATCTATATTTTCTGTGCTGGAATCCTCTCTCCCTGTTACTACGATTTCCACGAAAACGCATTCCTTCCGACGCTGCTGATGTGGCTGTTATATGCAATGGATCAGAGAAAATATATTCTCTTCTATATTATGTCAATCCTCGTATGTATAGTTAAGGAAGACGCTCCGCTCTATGTTATGTGCATCGCTCTTTACTTCCTCTTCAATGAAAAGACTATCAAGAGACTGCACGGACTCATTATTACAGGTCTGTCAGGTGCATACTTCTTCCTCATCACAAACTGGCTTACCGAAAACGGCGACGGTCAGATGATGGCGGCGAGCAGATTCGGTAATCTTACGATTGAGGCTGAGGACGGCTTTGTTGGTATCATTAAGAACGTTCTCATTAACCCAGCTTATTTCTTCAGCGAATTTCTCTCAAGAAGAGGTGAAGCTAATACCCCTGAGGAGATGCTTATCTTCTTCCTCCAGATAATGATGCCGCTTCTCTTCCTGCCTTTTATGACAAAGAAGATTCACAGATTCCTGCTGATCATTCCGTTTGTAATCATGAATCTTGTAGTTGGCTCGGGCTACGGCTATGCTTCCTCTATCGGATATCAGTACATCTTCGGACCCTCTTGCCTGCTGATCTACATGCTCCTCATAAACTGCGGCGACGCAGAGCCTGAGAAGAGAAACATCATGGTTACAGCGTCGGCGGTTGCGTCGTTCATAATGTCAATTACGCTGCTATCGGGAAATATCGCTTATTACGAAAACTGGCAGGAAAAGAAAGACTATTATCAGGAGCTTGACGATTGTCTTGATACTATTCCTGAGGACGCTGCGGTTGCTGTTAATACATGGTATCTGCCGCATATTGCTGACCGTGACGAGGTCTATATCCTCGACGGCGGAGACTTCAACATCAACCCGGATAATCCGGCTGATATGACTCTCAGAGAGATGGAACGCTACGATTTCTTCGTTATGAATTATCGTGACGATTACGCAGAGCCTGCTATTACTCAGCTTACCGCAAACGGCTTTACGCTCTTCAATGAGGTTAAAAACTCGGTCGGTCATATCGTTATCTATGCAAGCCCTGAATATTCGGCTGTACAGTAAACTGAAACTCAAAAATAAACCTCCTGTGGTATTGATTACCATAGGAGGTTTTTTCATGGGGTTAGTCAAGCAAATCATTTTCACGCAGAAATTCTAAAAGTGCTTCATATGCGCCGGGGTATTCGGTGAGGGCGGTACGAGTTAATTCAAGAGTCATTGTGACATCGTTATTTGATTTAATGATATTTGCGTTGCAAAGCGCCTTAGCATATTCCAACGCTATCTCCGATGTCTTATATTCATCAAGAACAGGCTTAGAACTTGTTCTCATAGCCGTTGTAGAAGCTAATGGGAGTGGGAAATATAGATCATATTCTCTTCGGAGAGAGCAAAATATTCAAAATCTTTAGAAAATCTGTGATATCCGCCAAGCCAAGAAAATGTACGTTCGATGCGCCAACGTTTTTGAAAAACTTCAAAAGTTGGTTTAATCTGCTTTGATATATCAATTCTGATGTTATGAAATATCTCAAATGCATTTTTAAAAGTGCCTCTGTATCCATCGTCTTCACATCCGGCTTCAATTGTAGGGTACAGAAATAAGGCGTTTTCAAATACGAAAATGCTACCTTTGGTATCATGCTGATTTGCCTTGTGAACATTCACTGCAAGAATTTTTCCCATAATACCTGTGACAATATGCCTTTTTATCCCTTTCGTTTCTTCCTCCGTCTTTTCCAAAATTTATGCAAGTTTCTTTTACAAGAAACTTCATTACTTTTTTCCATGTTCCTTTCTGCTTCGCACGGCTGTAAAATTTATATACAGTTGAATAAGCGGGTAGTCATGTGACAATGCTCTCCACTGGCATCCCGTTTTGGCTACAGACATAACTGCTTCCACAAGATTTCTTTTGTGGTACTTACTTTTATTCCCTTACAGGAAAAATCCCGCTATCTTTTCTCATTACACATCAGTTAAATCACTCGGGTAATTGGTTCTTTTATATTCGATTTTCATATCTCTATTTTATCATATTTTTTCTATGAGAACAAGTTCTAAGATTTTAGACATCATTATCCCTCCCCTTTTTTCACAAAGCTTCCATTTTTACCTATCAGCTTTAATAAAAAATAATGTTTTTTTATGCTTCTTCGGAAGGTTGACTTTTCTCCCATATCTGATATAATATAGAGTAGCTTTTAAAAAGGAGATGTTTATTTTGAATGAAAGACACATGATTCTGCTGGAGAAAGCAGCCGCTGAAACAACAGCTGCGGAAACCTCTTCGGAATCGGCAGCTGAGGTGATCAACGAAGGCGTGGATAAAGCTTCGGGAATTATCTCAACTATGGGAAGCCGTATCATGGACGCTCTGCCGTCGCTGATTTTTGCTGTTATAATGCTGATTCTCGGAATAGTTGCGGCTCGCATTATATCGTATTTCATATCAAAGGCGTTCAGACGTTCAAGGCTTGATAAGGCGGCTCAGGGATTTCTTGTTTCACTGATCAGAATCACGCTTTACATAATCGTTCTGATGATGGCTCTGACAATGCTCAACGTTCCTATGTCATCAATTATTACTGTATTTGGTGCAGCCGGACTTGCTGTCAGCCTTGCGCTCCAGAATTGTCTGTCCAATTTATGCGGAGGCTTCATTATTCTATTCTCCAAGCCTTTTTCAGCAGGAGATACTATTGAGATCGACGGTTCTGTCGGAGTTGTAAAATCTATCAGCATTCTTTACACTAAGATCGTAACTCCTGACAATAAATCGGTTCTGATCCCTAATGGTAAGGTTTCGGACGCAAAAATTGTAAACTACACCGAAAGCCCCACACGCCGTGCAGATATGCGTTTCGATATCAGCTACGACGCTGATTATTCCAAGGCAAGAAATCTTATTCTCGCAATTATCGAGAGGGATGAACTTATCCTCTCAGATCCTGAACCTATCGTGCGAATGGCAGCACACAATGAAAGCTCTGTTTCTATTGATGTTCTCGTATGGGCAAAAAATGACGATTACAGTGTTGTTAAATATAATCTCAATGAGAGTGTCAAAGCTGCTTTTGATAAAAATAATATCGAGATTCCCTATAACAAGCTTGATATCAGCATAAAGGAATAATTATCTATGTACGAACAGGAGACATACAATGATTTTCCGGTCGAGGACTTTTGTCATGAGAGGCACTCTTCCGGAAGAAGAAAAAAGAGAAAGAAAAAGAAATTACGCTGGTTTATGTTTTTTCTGGCACTGATAATTTTTATCTGGTGGTTCAATAACTTCACTATTACAACTCCTGAGTTCACTGTGCGCTCGGATAAAATCACTCAGAGCTTCAGAATAGCAGTAATAAGCGATCTTCATGCGGACCGCCCTACAGTGAGTAATGAAAAAATCGTCAGCAAAATTCAGCAGACAGATCCTGACCTTGTATTCATGCTTGGTGATATGTATTCCCGTGACAGTGAATGGGATGAAATGGAAATACCGATAGAACTGGTTTCCATGCTGAGGGATAAAAATTTTCCTGTATATTTTGTTCCCGGCGAACACGATACATCTGAACGCTATATCGCCGAAATGGAAAATGCAGGTGCACACGTTATGAGTTATAAGGGCGAGATCATCAATCTGAAAGGAAATAATATCCAGATTATCGGCATTGATAACGTTTACTTCTCCCCTACCTTTGACCTCAACAATGCTTTCTCCCTGGCTCAGGGATGCTTCACTATCCTCATGGCGCATATTCCGAACTACGAAAGCTATGCCAGCTTCGGAGCAGATCTTACAATATGCGGTGACTCCCACGGAGGTATTATCCAGCTTCCGTTTGATATGGGACCTGCTTACTACGGTCAGACAGGAGAGTGGTTTCCGGAGCTTACAGGCTATCGTGCGGATATATATGACAAAGGACTGTTTCCGTATGATGGAGGTACTATGTTCATTACCTCGGGAATCGGAGCTTATCCGATTCCTGCACGCTTCAATAATCGGCCGGAGATTGCGGTTATTGATATTGAGCCTGCATAAGTAAATACTTTAATTAAGAAGCAGGGACTGATTGTACAGTTCCTGCTTTTTTGCTTCTTCCTCTTAATGCATGGAGAAATACAAATGGTTTGGAATCTACAGAAAATATCAGGCTGTCGGGGATGCCAGCCTCTTCAATAATCATGTTCAATATTTCAGCGGACAAAATTGAGTTCTATGTGAAAAATATGGTATTGCTTGACATTGGAAGAGAAAAGATATATAATGTTTTAAGGCAATAATCGCCCTCACCGTAAAAGGAGGAACAAATGATCAAGAAAACAATAATTAAAATCAGTGCAGCTGCTGCGATGATCTGCGGTATGTGCACGGCGGGAATGAATGCAGGCGCAGCTACAATCGAAGAAGTGGCAGAGACAGCAAGACGACTCGGATTTCCTGAAAGCGTTGTTCAACAGGGCATGAATGAATACTACGCTGACCCAGATTTATATACACCAGATGTTCTGGATGATGCAATAGATTACCTTTATTCTTATGAGGCTGAGATAAAGGCTCAGCTAGGAATCACTGGCAGTCCGGCAAATCCTGAGACAACGACGCAGGAGCAGAAGGTCACTGAGCCGACAAGCTCCGGACAAACCGAAACTCCTTCGCAGAACACATCCCAGACTCAGGGAAATACGGGTATAACAGCTCCAACAGAGCAGAACAGCTCCAATACGGCAGGAGTACCCAACGAGCCGGATGAAAAGGAATTTATTAATATGACCCTTGATGAGAAGCGTGAATACATAAGTACTCTCACTCCTGAGGAGCAGCAGAAGTTCTTTAACACGCTTACCGCTGAGGAGCTTAAAAGCATTGTAAAGCAGCTCCCTACTGACGATAAGGCAGAGGTTATTGATACCTTTGTTAAGGCAGGAGACGCCATGGGAATCAAGATAACTGTTGAAGAGATCTCGGATGAAAACATTTCCATGTCCATGAGAAATAACAATGGAGAGCTTATCGACGTAGCCTCTGTCGGAATGATTATTGAGGATACAGGCTACGATTACAGTAATCTCTTTGCACTTTCCGGAGCATTTATTCTTGCTGCTGCATGCGGCTTATGGCTCGTACTGAGAAAATGCTTCCGCAGAGAAGAGACAGGAGCTGAAAAATGAAAAATGTAAAAGAAAAGAACAATGCGCTTTTGCTTGTCCTGACGCCTGTGATAATACTCCTTCTCTGCGTGGGAATACTGATTGTTGCGCTGATCAAACCGTATAATAAAATGTCAGTATATCTCAATCTTGCCTTTATGGATGAATTCAAGACAAATCCCGGAGATGAAACAAACGGTCTTGTTATCGTTGATGGGAATATCAAGACCGATTACAGCGGCGAAACACAAACTGAAGGTGAACTGATCATCCCCTCTTTCGGAGAACAATATGCTGTTCTTCAAAGCAGCGGATTTGAACTCAGCGTTCCTGTATACTGGGGAAGTACATCTGAGCTCCTTGAAAGAGGTGCATGTCAGGCTACATACTCCAAGCTTGCCGGAGCTGCCGGAAATACTGTAATCAGCGCTCATGAGGATACATTTTTTGCTGACCTTGATGTCCTGAAGGAAGGCGATACGGTTACACTTTATACTAACTATGGTGAGTTCGTATATACTGTCAGCAGCCTTATCAGCTTCAATAAAAATGACAACAGGTATGTAAATCCTACGAACGACGAGTGTCTGACGCTGTATACCTGCAAAAAGGATATTCTTGGTTCTTCCGATGAGCGAATCGGTGTGATCTGCAAGCTGACCGAAAAGAAGTTTTATGTAATGACTGAGGAGGGAACGGAGAATTGAAAAACGTAAAAACCTATATTCCGAGTCTGCTCCTGTCGATACTTCTTGTATTTTCTATGCTGGGAATTTCGGGTTTGCTTGTAGTCAGAAGCTTTGCGGATTCTGATAAGCTGACCGGACTTGCCGAAGAAAATAAAATCGTTTCCACCATTCAGTCTGAGCTGGAAAGCTATTTCAGCAATAAATATAATGAGACTGGCGTTCCGGCTGAGGTATATACTGCTGCACTGACGGATGAATATATAGAAAAAATAGTCGGACTGAATATCAATGCAGGTTTTGAGCGTCTGGATTCAGGAAAATTCGACAATCTTACCGGCAGAGAAAATCCTGAGCTTGAAGAAAGTATCAGCATCTTCTTCAACGATTACGCCGACAGCATAGGATATGTAAAGGATGATAAGTACGAAGAAAAGCTCCAGAAAACTATTGATTCTGCCTACAGCGTGATTACCGATTACTGCGATATATATAAATTCAGAATGATGAACAGCGAGGGAATTCTTGCCAAGGCGTCGAAAATTTATACACGTCTTGATATGATAATCCTGGCAGTAGCAGGAGCAACTGTACTGCTGATAGTTCTTCTTCTGCTTATTAATATCAAATCAAAGCTTCTGGTTAAATACTGGGTAGGAATAAGCGCTCTTGTTTCGGGAGTCATTGGTATTTCACCCTGCATTTATCTGAATGCCAGCAGGTTCTTTGATGCATTTGTAATCAAGCAGCCGCAGATTTTCAAATCCTTCACGGGTCTGTTGTACGGCGCAGTGAATTCGTTTATGATCAATCAGATCATTCTTGCAGCTGCGGGAATTTTGCTGATTGTGCTTTTTGCAGTGATTTCTAAAAAAATTAAAACGTCATAACAAAAGGCTGTCCTTATCAGGACAGCCTGAAATTTTATTTGTTCAGATCAGATATTTTCAAATGCCTGTCTGAGGTCATCAAGGATATCGTTGACATTCTCAAGACCCACAGAAAGACGGATCATACCTCCGTTGATTCCGGCTGCAACGAGCTGCTCGTCGGTGAGCTGACGGTGAGTTGCGCTTGCAGGATGAAGTACACAAGTACGGATATCCGCAACATGAACCTCATTTGAAGCAAGTTTAAGAGAATCCATAAACTTGACAGCTGTATTTCTTCCGCCCTTGATAACAAAAGAAATAACGCCGCTGCATCCGTCAGGCATGTATTTCTGAGCGAGTTCATAGTATCTGTTGCTCTTGAGACCGGGATAATTAACAGATTCAACCTTGTCATTGTTCTCAAGATATTCAGAAACTATTTTCGCATTCTCACAGTACTGCTTCATACGAAGCGGGAGAGTCTCAAGACCAAGGTTGAGGTAGAAAGCGGACTGAGCAGCAGGATAGCAGCCAAAATCACGCATAAGCTGCATTCTTGCCTTAACTATGTAAGCCGCTTTGCCATATGCCTGAGTGTAAATAATGCCATGGTAGCTTTCATCAGGTTCGGTAAACTCGGGGAACTTGCCGTTAGTCCAGTCAAAAGTACCTGCATCAACAATAACGCCGCCGACCTGAACAGCATGACCGTCCATATATTTAGAAGTAGAGTGAACGACGATGTCAGCACCATGCTGAATGGGCTTACAGAGGACAGGTGTAGGAAATGTATTGTCAATGATAAGCGGAATATTATTGCTGTGAGCCAGCTCTGCAAATTTTTCGATGTCGAGAACTGTAAGAGCAGGGTTTGCAATTGTTTCGCCGAACACAGCTTTAGTATTGGGCTTTACCGCCTTCTGGAGCTCTTCAAGAGAAGCGTCAGGGTCAACGAAAATACACTCAATGCCGAGTCTCTGGAAAGTAACCGCAAAAAGATTGATCGTACCGCCATAGATAGCCGAAGAAGCAATGATGCTGTCGCCTGCCTTGCAGATATTCAGGACAGAACACAAAGAGGCCGCCTGACCGCTGGAGGTACACATAGCACCGATACCGCCTTCAAGAGCAGCGATTTTCTCCTCAACAGCCATAACTGTGGGATTTTCAAAGCGTGAATAAATCAGGCTTTTGGTAGGGTCGTCAAAAACAGCGGCAACGTCGTCTGTAGAATCATAGACATATGTTGTGCTCTGAACAATAGGAATGACTCTGGGTTCAGTATTCTTAGGTGAATAGCCTGCATGCAGGCACTGAGTTTCAATATTCATTCAAAATTCCTCCAAATCAAAATTAGAATTATTTATATTATATCATAAATTCAATAATAGTCAAGAGCATTCATTGATTTGGAAAAGCATATCCTACACAATTTTTCTATAGATTTTCATAGATTCAGGATATACTTTCTGAAAGCCGCAGGCTGTATTTTCTGAATTTAGGCGAGAAAAATTCGATAACTGCACAGTACTTGTCAACAAAACAAATAACATAGCTCTCCCTGTATTTCGGGAGTTTCAGCGTAACCGGCCACATATGTTTTTCGATGATATCCCGTTCCATGTCAGTGATATTGATCAGCTTTGAGGCATTTTCAGCAGCGATAAATGAATGAAGTCTGCTGTGTGAGACTTGTCCCTTGGCACGAATGCTGTTATATGCCTTCCGATCATAGAAAAACAGGTCGTGGAGCAGTCCTGCTCTGGCAGCGGAATGAGCGTTAAGGTTAAGCTTCTTACAGACTATGTAGCTGTAATATGATACATTCAGACAATGCTGAAATCGTGTGGTAGAAATGTGATGGGTAATATTTTTGAGCTGTCCGAGTTCCTCTTTGTCGATAATATCTTTTACATGGCTGAAATATCCGATGTTTGCAAGCTCCTTTCCGGAGCCTATGGCTTTAAGCATAAAACACATCCTTTGATCAGTATAAAATTTGCGGCATAATGCCGACAGGAATATTATACACAAGCAAAAAGGAAAAATCAATGGAAATAAATCCCTTGCTACTTATCGGAAAAATCTGCATCGGATTTTTCTGACGAATCAGACTTATTTTCAAGCTTCTTGTCGAAGTATTTATTCTTAATGAAGTATCCTGCGATGGCAAGTGCAATTACAACAAGCAGCAGAATGAAACTCATCATGAACTGACCTTTTCCGAGATTTGCGCCCATAAAAACGGAAACCGCCATTGAAGGAGTTCTTGCTGCGGCAGCAATAAAAAAGAATTTGAAAGGATTGATTTTTGTAAGTCCTGCAATGTAGGTAATGAAATCCTTTGGAGTTCCCGGAATAGCAAGCAGAATAAAGGCAGTAAGCGCCAGCTTTTTTTCATCGTTGAAAAGTTTTATAGCTTCAAGCTTTTCCTGCGGGAAGAATTTGTAAACAATTGGTCTGCCGAATTTTCTTACAAGAGTAAAGACGATTACAGTACCGATATAAACTCCCACTACACACCAGACAATACCCCAGAAGCTGCCGAAAAGTACGCCGCTCATGATCTCAATGGGAGCTCCCGGAATAACAGCGGCAACGATCTGAATGATTTCAATGCCGACAAAAATCAGCGGAGCCCATTTTCCGCAGCTCTGCACCGTGTCATTTATAACAGCTCGTCCTTCCTCAGTAAGAAGCAGCTTAACAAACGGAATAAGATAATAAATGAGAACTGCGATAACTGCAATCACAATAACATAAATACTGATTTTCAGAACCTTTTTCATTAATAACCCCCGAATATTTTAAAAACTCATACATCTTCTGCATACTTATTATACACTGAATTCCGTCGATATTCAACAGATAAATATAAATATTCAGATTTCCGCTCTGTATTTTCCGATAATACAAATATAACTTTGTGACAAAACTGTGAGATTTCGCTGAAAATAAATTACAATTTTATTATGTACTTGACAAAATAAGGCTGTGAGTGTATAATATAGTTGGTATAAAGGATTACTCAGAGGAATTCTGTGTTTTTATACCCGGCGTGAGGGGCGCTGATCAGATTAATTAAACGTGATGATTTGGAAAGGATATCAGAACATGACTAATAATAAACGTAAGCTTATTGCTTTATCAATCATAACTGCCCTTACTCTTTCTGCTTTTGCAGGATGCAATGACAGTGATAAGGAGAAGAAATCAAATAGTTCTTCCGATGCAACAACTATTGCTGATGAGGATATGATCAAACAGCCGATTCAGTTCTACTACCCGACTGATTCTTTGGAGGAAAATGCAACCGAGAGTCCTCTGGTTGCTGATGACCCTACTGAGCCTGCTGGCAACAGCTCTTCAAATAATGAAGATTCTTCAACTGGCGGTGATTCGGCAGAGCCTGTAACAGAGTACATCGAGGTAACTGAAGCTGACGGTCAGCCTGCTACACAGTATGTTGAAGTGACTGAAGCAGGAGGTCAGGTCGTTACAGAGGCTGACGGTCAGACTGTAACTCAGTCCGTACCCGTTACAACAGTTGTAACAGTTGAGAATTCAGGCGGAAACTCTGATGAAACTTCAAACAACAGCTCAGACAATAACTCCGGCGACAGTTCGGCTGACAATTCCGGCGAATATACTCCTTACATGGACGGAAGCTGGGCTATGTGGCTCGATATCTCCGAGGATAAGGACTTTATCTTCCAGGATGAGTTTATCGAGGTTACTTTCAAGATAAAGGAGTCTGCTCCCGACGGTGTATATGATGTAAATATCACAAATCCTGACTTTGCTAACCTTGTTGAAGGCGGTACAACTCTCGTTCCCGATACTGTAATCAACGGAAAGGTTTATGTTTCTGAGGAGCTCGTTCCGCAGCGTGAAATCACTGATGCAGACGGATTCACAGTTTACGGTGAACACGTTGCTGCAAAGCAGGGCGATGAAGTTACATTCACTTTCAATATGAAGAATAATCCGGGTATGGTTGCTATGATGTTCGAGTTTGAATATGACAGAAATGCAATGGATATTGTAAACTGTCAGGCTGTAGGCGATTTCGGTGAGATTTCAAATCCTGAATTTGCTGAAACAGAATAATTCTATAACTTACAAAGCGGCGGAGCAGCTATCTTCGCCGCTTCAATTTTTAAAACGGCGAAATCGAACTCTTGACAATTCGTCACTAAAATGGTATAATTTTAGTGAGCAGACTATGCGGTAGCGGAAACGTTTTAGTTTACGAGGAAAGTCCGAGCATCATAGAGCAGGATAGCTGTTAACGGCAGCCGAGGGCGACCTTAGGGCAAGTGCAACAGAGATATACTGCCTTTATTTTAAAGGTGATGGTGGAAAGGCGAGGTAAGAGCTCACCAGAGTGCGGGAGACCGTACTGCTATGTAAACCCTATCCGATGCAACGCCTATTGGTGCTGTATATTTTAACGTCTGCTCGGCGGATATACAGCAATGGCGGCTTGAGCATGCCGGCGACGGTATGCCTAGATAAATTACCGCACACGACAGAACTCGGCTTATCGGTCTGGTCATTTTGCGGAATGAAGGGAGTTTAGGCTCCCTTTTTCTGTATCTGAATGAACTGCGGTGATTTTATGCCGAACAAAAGTATTTTTTAATTTCTGCTCTTACTTGAAAATTCCACTGATATGTGATATAATTACTGCAATGAATATTGTAAAGGAATGATTCAATGAAAATTATTCTGGCTTCCTCTTCGCCAAGACGCAGAGAGCTGATGAAATATATAACAGCTGATTTTGACGCTGTATCTATAGATTGTGACGAAACGTTGCCCTGTGGTATTGATCCGCTTGAAGCTTCGGAGTATCTTGCAAATATGAAGGCTCTTGCGGCTAACAAACTCTATCCGGACGATATCGTTATAGGCTGTGATACAACTGTTATTTGTGAGAATGATATTCTCGGCAAGCCGAAAAATAAGGAGCAGTGTATCGGATGTATGCAGTATCTGTCGGACAGGACTCATCAGGTAGTTACAGGCTGCTCTATAATGCATAGGGACAAGGTAGAATCCTTTTCCGAAATTACAAATGTAACCTTCCGTAAACTCTCGGATGAGGAAATAGAGCAGTACGCCTCGACTGATGAGCCATATGACAAGGCGGGCGGCTACGGTATACAGGGAAAAGGCTCAGATTTAATTTACAATATCGACGGCGATTTTTTCAATGTTGTCGGACTGCCCGTAACCCGTCTCTATCAGGAACTGAAAAAATTTATAAGAAATATGGAGGATATTCAATCATGAAAGAAACAGCTTTTCACCCGGCGGATATTCTTATCCCAAAAAAGACAGCAAACATGAACAAATGGTCGGTAGTTGCCTGCGACCAGTATACCAGCGAGCCTGAATACTGGGAAAGCGTTTACGCACAGGTCGGTTCAGCGCCGTCAACGCTCAGCCTCATTCTTCCGGAAATATATCTTGAAGATGAAAATGTAAGTGAGCGCATTGAAAATATTCATGAGGCTATGAACTCTTACCTTGCTGACGATACTTTTGATGAATATAAGGACGTTATGGTCTACGTCGAGAGAACTCAGAGCAACGGCATTCTTCGTCAGGGAATTATTGGTAAAATTGATCTTGAGAAATACGACTTTTCTAAGGGAAGCTCCTCGGAGGTTCGTGCTACTGAGGCTACTGTTATTGAACGTATACCTCCTCGTATCAAGGTGAGACAGGGTGCTCCGCTTGAGCTTCCGCACATTATGATACTTATTGACGACCCTGACAATACCGTCATCGAGCCTGTTGCTGCTCATACTGCCGAGCTTGAAAAGCTCTACGATACTGAGCTTATGCAGGGCGGCGGAAGCATCAAGGGCTATCTTGTCAAGGAGGAGCTTCAGGAGAACATTAATAAGGCTCTCTGCGCTCTCGCTGACCCCGACAGCTTCAACCAGAAATACAATTTAGATAACTCCCCTGTTCTCCTTTTCGCTATGGGCGACGGAAATCATTCTCTCGCCACTGCCAAGGAGTTCTACGAGCAGCTTAAAAAGGCTGATCCTGATAAGGATATGTCGGAGCATCCTGCACGCTATGCTCTTGCCGAGATTGTAAACCTCCACAGTGCTGCTCTTGAATTCGAGGCTATTCACCGTCTTGTTTACGATGTTGACTGCGATAAGCTCATTGCCGACATGAACAATGCGCTGGAGCTTTCTGAAAACGACGGAGAGCAGACTTTTGTCTATGTATGCGGCGGCTGTGAAAAGAAAGTTTCCGTTGGAAAGACCTCATCAAATCTCACAGTAGGCTCGCTCCAGAACTTCCTCGACTCATGGATCAAGGAAAACGGCGGAAAAATCGACTACATTCATGGTACAGATACCGTTAAATCTCTTGCCGAAAAGCACGGCGGAATTGCGTTTATTCTTCCCGATATGAATAAATCTCAGCTCTTCCCTACTGTTATAAAGGATGGTGCTCTCCCGAGAAAGACCTTCTCTATGGGACACGCTGCTGATAAGAGATATTACATCGAGGCAAGAAAAATTACCGAATAAGCAATGCAAAACAAAACGGACGTACAACTCAGGCTGTACGTCCGTAATTTTATTTATCCAGCAAATAGAAATGTTTCAGAGGCCCATTGCCCTTTCCGAGGTCGAAATCAGCAGCCAGAGCACCGCTGAGA
Organism: Ruminococcus sp.; assembly: GCA_017463375.1. Lineage (GTDB taxonomy): Bacteria > Bacillota > Clostridia > Oscillospirales > Ruminococcaceae > Ruminococcus. Next base: position 28,655 of record JAFTPG010000039.1, read on the forward strand.
TATTCTTTTGCCTTGCCGACGCTTTCCAGCATTGTCATTCCCTTTGCGAGATTTGACGCAATAGCCGACGAAAGAGTACATCCCGTACCGTGAGTATTCTGAGTTTCAATTCGTTCGGACTCGAAAAACGTCAGCTTGCCGTCCTTTTCGCAGAGAATGTCAACTGCCTTGCCGTCGAGATGACCTCCCTTGACCAGAACAGCTGTATTAAGCTCCGACGAAAGCTTTACGGCAGCCAGCTTCATATCATCAGTGCTGTTTATCTCCATACCGCTAAGTGCCTCGGCTTCAGGTATATTCGGAGTTACCAGAGCCGCCAGAGGCAGAAGCTCATTAATGAGAGTTTCCGCAGCTTCCTCTTCAATGAGACGGTATCCGCTTGTGGAAATCATCACAGGGTCGGCAACAATATTCTTCGGAGCATATTCTCTGAGCTTTTCAGCAATGATATGGATAATTTCTGCATTTGAAACCATTCCGATTTTCACAGCATCGGGAAAAATATCCGTAAAAACTGCATCAAACTGCTGAGCTACAAACTCGGGTATTACGTCGAAAATACCGCTCACTCCTGTTGTATTCTGAGCTGTGAGAGCTGTTATTACGCTCATAGCGTAACAGCCGTGCATGGTGATTGTTTTGATATCTGCCTGAATGCCTGCGCCTCCGCTGCAATCGGAGCCTGCTATCGTCAGAACCTTTCCGGTCATTTTATTTTACCATCCTTTCCGAGAGCCTGAGAAGCTCTGCTGAAGCAGCCTCGGGGTCGGGCTGAGCGAATATTGCGGAAATAACCGCTGCTCCGTCAACTCCCGTACCGCTTAGCTGCCAAATATTATCCTTTGTGATTCCGCCTATTGCGACAACCGGTATTGAAACTGCGGAGCAGATAGCTTTAAGCGTACTGCTGTCCACAGCGTCTGCGTCATTCTTTGTGGAGGTTGAAAAGACTGCACCTGTACCTATATAGTCAGCTCCGTTTTTTTCTGCTTCCAGTGCGGCTTCAACGGTTCCAGCCGAAACTCCGATAATCATATCGTTTCCGACCAGACGGCGGAGATTTCCTGCATTCATATCGCTCTGACCGACATGGATTCCGTCCGCACCGCACTTTACCGCAACATCAACGTTGTCGTTAATGATAAACGGCACATCGTATCTGCGGCATATCTCTTTGATTTCGAGAGCTTCTGCAAGAAACTCGTCGTCGCTCAGCTCCTTTTCACGAAGCTGAACGCAGGTTACACCGCCTCTGAGCGCCTTTTCGACCTGAGCTGCAAGAGTCTCTCCGTCGAGCCATCTTCGGTCGGTTACCGCATAAAGCAGCATATGTTCCTTATTTAATTTCATATTTTGCTCCTTTTTCAAGCTTTTCGGGTGTGAGATTATAAATCTCGTCGATGATGTAGTTTCTGTATGAGGAGTTTCCGTCACGCTCGGACAAGCGTTCAAAAGCAAGCTCGCCGCAAAGTCCCATTGCACATACAGCTGCCGCTGCTGCTTCGAGCATGTTATCCTGATTTGCCGCAATATATGCAGCCGTCATTGCTGAGAGCATACAGCCTGTACCTGTGATTCTGCTCATCATGGGATTTCCGTTGCGGATAATATATGCTTTTTCGCTGTCGGCTATGATATCGACTGCTCCCGTGATTGCTATGACTGCTCCTGTGCGGGAGGAAAGCTTTTTAGCGAGATTTACGGTGCTTTCGAGAGAATTCTCGTTTACTGCGTCAGATTCATCTGCGTCTACTCCCGAGGTCTTGGCGGAAGCTCCTGCAAGCGTTTTTATCTCGGAAATATTGCCTCTGATAACGCTGAATCTGATTTCATCGAGCAGAGCGCATGCAGTATTGGTTCTGAGTGATGAAGCTCCTGCGCCGACGGGGTCGAGCAGTACGGGATGTCCAAGCTCGTTTGCCTTTTTGCCTGCGGCTTTCATTGAAGGAATCGTATTGCTGTTGAGAGTTCCGATATTGATGTTGAGTCCGCTGCAAATAGAGGTAATCTCGCATACCTCACCGATATCATCGGACATTATCGGAGAAGCTCCGCACGCAAGCACAATATTCGCACAGTCGTTTACCGTAACATAATTCGTAATGTTGTGGATAAGCGGATGATTATTCTTTACATTTTCAAGCATTTTACCGAGCATTTGCAGTTTCCTCCTTTGATTTGGCAATTGAGTTTCCGATAATAAGTCTTTCCAATCCTGCTTTTTTCAGTGCAGGAACAATTATTGCGGCAATTATGGTTCCTCCGCAGCTGCTGATGAAGAACGGCAGAACATACATGAATAGAGCCGCTTCCTGAGACATGATCATTGTAGCAATCGGGAAGCAGAGCATTCCGCCGATTACGGCAGTACCGAAAAGCTCTCCGATATACGCAAACGGGAGCTTTTTCAGCTTTCTGTACAGAAGTCCGCACAGGAAAGCTCCGCACATACTTCCCGGAAATGCGAGAAGCGAGCCTGTTCCCATAAGATTGCGGATAAGACTTGCGACAAATGCTGCTCCTACTGAATACCATGGTCCGAGGAATACTCCTGACGCAATGTTCACAAAATGCTGAACGGGAAAGCATTTAGACGCTCCGACCGGTATTGACAGCGGTGAGCAGACTACTGCCAATGCGGCGAAAAGTGCCGCCATTGTGAGTTTTCTCAATTGTGTGTTTTTCATACTGATTCTCCTGACATTATTTATTCTCTATTTAATCTGCCGGCGGACAGCTTATGTCAGAATGTATCTTGTCCGCAAACAGTTATCCTGTAAGCGGTCGATACTCAATTGCATCCTCTCACTCCGAAACACGGATTCCCTCGCTTGTTAAGGCAACACCGCACAAACCCCGCCTGACGGCTTTGTATGCAATCTGACTGCGCATCTTTCGCACAATCTTTGTGCGGTATTGCCTTAAAGCAGACTATTCTGCTCCGTCACGGCGCTCCCCGTGACTTGTTTTGGTATTATTATTTCTCTGTGCAGAATTCCACTTTTTTGCCCTCGAGAATCATATTGGTTGTTCTCACAGCGCACATTTTTCCGCACATTGAACATGTATGCCTGTCAGCAGGCGGAGTACTCTCAAAGTAGCGGCGAGCCTTTTCAGGATCAATTGCACACCGGAACATTTCCTCCCAGTCAACTCTATGGCGAGCGTCTGACATTTTATTGTCAATATCTCTCGCTCCCGGGATACCCTTTGCGATATCTGCCGCATGAGCCGCAATTCTGCTTGCAATGATTCCCTCCTTGACATCCTCAAGATCGGGAAGTCTGAGGTGTTCGGCAGGAGTAACATAGCAGAGGAAATCCGCACCGTTTGCTGCTGCGATAGCTCCTCCGATTGCCGATGTGATGTGATCATAGCCCGGAGCAATGTCAGTAACAAGGGGGCCGAGAACGTAAAACGGCGCATTATGGCAGATTCTCTTCTGAAGCTTCATGTTTGCTTCAATTTCATTCATTGCCATATGTCCGGGGCCCTCTACCATTACCTGAACGTCCTTCTCCCAGGCACGCTTTGTAAGATTTCCAAGCTCGATAAGCTCGCTTATCTGTCCAGCGTCTGTACTGTCGTCAATACAGCCGGGACGAAGTGCGTCTCCGAGACTGATTGTTACATCAAATTCCCTGAGGATCTCAAGAACCTCGTCGTAATGCTCGTAAAACGGATTTTCATTGCCCGTCATTTCCATCCATGCAAACAGCAGAGAGCCTCCTCTGGAAACGATATTCATGCGTCTGCCCTCGCGTTTGAAGGCCTCGACAGCACGTTTATTGATTCCGGCATGAATCGTCATAAAATCCACGCCCTCTTCCGCATGAGCACGGACTACCTTCAGAAAATCCTCCGCTGTAATCTCAAGCAGATCTTTTTCAAGATATCCGATCGCATCATACATGGGGACAGTTCCTATCATTGCAGGAGATTTTGCTATAAGCTCCCGACGGAAAGTATTGGTCTTTCCGTAATTGCTGAGATCCATGATTGCCTCTGCTCCAAACCTGATCGCCATGTCAACCTTTTTCATTTCGGTATCATAGCTGCGGCAGTCGCCTGAAATTCCGAGATTCACGTTAATCTTGGTTCTGAGCCCCTGACCGATTCCCTCTGCGGAGAGAGATTTATGATTCTTATTTGCAGGAATCGCCACAGAACCGTCCGCAACTCTTGACATCAGAACATCAGTGCTGATATTTTCCTTTTCTGCAACCGTTTTCATTTCAGGAGTCAGTATTCCTTTTCTGGCTGCTTCCATTTGTGTTGAATAATTTCTCATATTGTAAATCCTTTCAAAAAATAAAGCGAAGCCCCACGCTGAAGCTTCGCCGATTTACAAATTAATAAACATAACTCGAACTACTTCCTACGCAGGCATTATCCCGACAGGTTAAAAGGGTCGAAGCTTTCATCTTCCTCTCAGCTCGTTTACGAGCTCCCCCGTATTCTTGTATTATTATAGCATTTCTGAAAAATATTGTCAAGAATTTTTTTGCTGTATTTCATGACGGCAAGCTGCAGTTCTGACATTATTCAAGATATGACTCAGGAAGCTCTGTAAGAAGCTGAGCTACTTTCTTCTGAACTGAAAGAGCGTCCATATTGCTCACACCATCACCGCTCTGATAAACGTCAGCACAAATAAGCTCGTTCTCATCAAGAGGATATTTTTCCTTATTTGTAACGTGAGTCATGATTTTTACTGCATCGGATATTTCTACTCCCCCGCTGAGATTAGCGTCGCCGTACAGAATAGTCTCTTCACCTGAAACTGAAGCTGTTGTGTCAGAAGCTTCAGGAGCTGCTGTGCCGGAATAGTAATCGGAAAGTGAAATGCCGTTTCCGCTCTGACCAAGCGGAATAGTGTGGTCAAGACTGATAAACTTGCCGTTTTCGTCCTGCCAGAGAGCTTCTTCAACAAGTGCGTACTTCTCTTCATCCCACTTACCGAAATTATCATAGACAAGACCGCCTGTATCACTGGAATTCTCATTGAAGCACCAGAATGTGTGATGTATGCGGTTTTCGATCATATAGTCACGCAGTAAAAGAAACCAGCGCTTATTCTTGCCGTCAGTATCGCTTGCTTCATCAATTTTTCCGCCCCATTCTCCGATAAGCAGCGGAGCAATCTTCTCCTCGCCGATGAATGCCCATGAATCATACCAGTAATCGTCAAGCAACGTCTGGGTTGTGAAGTCCTTTTCAAACCATTCCTGCTTATAAACAAGCGGACCGTAGTCGTGCGGCGAATATACAAGCTGATCCTGATGTTCGCCAAGGTCTATAGGATAATCCCTGACGCCGCGGAAATTACCGCCCCACCAGGCTCCATGATAGAAGTAGGTCATAGTAGACCAGTCAAGGTACGGTGAACTCCAGTCGTAGCCTTCCTCAAACTTAGGGTAGACCTCTATTCCCTCTACCATTATCAGCAGATTAGGATTCTTTTCAAGAACAGCAGCGGCAGCAGTCTCAGCAGCATATTTCCAGTTAGTCGGGTCGGTGGTATCATCCCACTTAGCCATCTGGGACGGAACATCTGCCTTGCCGTGAGGTTCGTTTTTGAGATCAATAGCGAGAATGGTATCATCATCCTTATAGTAGTCGGCAAACCAGGCAAGAGCCTCGATCCAGTCCTCTGTACTGAATTCGTCGTTGTACCAAAGACTTACGTTGTGTCCTGCTGAGTCGGTTGAAGCACTATGAATATCCATCATTATCTTGATTCCGTTTTCGCGGCACCACTCAACAGCTTTATTCCAGATATCAAAGCTGTACATGATAGTACCGCCCTTAATACCCTCAACAGTCAGCTCGGGATTTTCCCATTCGTTAACCTTTGGAGTAGCCGGATCCGGATCACCGTTTTTCCACTGGAGAAGAATTTCAGTTGACATAGGTACTCTGAGAAGATTAAATCCATGATCGGCGATCTGATTGAGCATACTGTGCATATTCTGCGACCAGACGCCGTCAAAAACCTGACTTCCGACATTGTATCCGAACCAGTTGCAGCCCGTAAGCCATACGGGATTGCCGTACATATCAACGATCTCAGCATTTTCGTTTACATGAAGCCAGTCATCGTGATATTCGTCGGGAGCAGACGTTGCAGCCGTACCGGAGGAGTAGCTCCCGGCAGAGCCTATAAGCATCATTGACGATGACAGAATGACAGCAGAAATTTTCTTTAATATTGCCATTGCAGATATCTCCTTAAATTAAAATATGATAATATAATTTTATCATAGAAGGATAATAATGTCAATATAGACAAAGGTACATCAGACTGTGTTCATAAAACCTTATGCATGGGTATCTGCTGACAGTATCTTCCTCAAGGCAGAATGAAATTTATTGTGTCGTGCAGAAATAATTTCGTCATTGTGCTTGACATTTCCTTAAAATTTGATATAATATAATTTGGATAATGACGGGAATGACTGCCGGCAGTACTGTTCAGAGAAAAAGCGGACGGTGCAAGCTTTTCTGTACGCAGCAGGTGCTACCCCTGAATCTCTTCGGGAAACCGGAGCGTATTTCTGCGTTAAGGATATTGAGAAAAGTTCGGCAATCATGCTGTTCTTTTGAATTTGGGTGGTACCACGAGAGCCTTCGTCCCATTTTGGCGGCGGGGCTTTTTCTGTTGTACTTAAAGTTGATTTTTTATTAAAAGGAGATAAATTATTTATGCAGTGGACTGGCTTAAACGAACTTCGTGAAAAGTATCTTTCATTCTTTGAGAGCAAAAACCATACAAGAATGGCAAGCGCTTCTCTTGTTCCTCAGGGAGACAAGAGCCTGCTTCTTATCAATTCTGGTATGGCGCCGCTCAAGAAGTACTTCCTCGGACAGGCTGTACCTCCGAATCAGAGAGTAACTACCTGCCAGAAATGTATCAGAACTCCCGATATCGAGAGCGTGGGCAAAACTGCTCGTCACGGCACATATTTTGAAATGCTCGGAAACTTCTCGTTCGGCGACTACTTCAAGCCCGAGGCTATCGCATGGGCTTGGGAATTCCTTACAGAGACTCTTGCGATCCCTGCCGACAGACTCTGGATCACTGTTTTCGAGAGCGATGACGAGGCAGAGAAAATCTGGATGGAAAATGTGGGAATCCCCAAAGAGCGAATCATCCGTCTCGGTAAAAAGGATAACTTCTGGGAGCACGGCTCAGGTCCCTGCGGTCCTTGTTCGGAGATTCACTTCGACAGAGGTGAAAGCTACGGTCATTTCGAGAGCTTCGAGCAGGCAAGTGACTGTGACCGTATAATCGAAATCTGGAACCTCGTATTCAGCCAGTTTGACAGCGACGGAAACGGCACATATACTGAGATGGAAACAAAGAACATCGACACAGGTATGGGTCTCGAGAGACTTGCATGCGTAATGCAGGGTGTGGACAATATCTTCGAGGTTGATACTGTTCAGAATATCATGAAGCACATCTCAAGAATTGCAGGCGTAAACTACAAGACAAATCCCAAGACAGACGTTTCGCTCAGAGTTATTACCGACCACATCAGAAGTACTACTTTCATGGTAGGCGACGGAATTATGCCGTCAAATGAGGGCAGAGGCTATGTTCTCAGACGTCTCCTCAGACGTGCAGCTCGTCACGGCAGACTTTTAGGAATTGAGAAGCCGTTCCTCTGCGAGGTATGCGAAACTGTTATCAATGAGAACGCTTCTGCTTATCCCGAGCTTGCCGAAAAGAGAGATTACATCAAGAAGATCATCGGCGTCGAGGAAGAGGCTTTCGCCAAGACAATCGACAAAGGCTCAGAGCTTCTTGCACAGTTCACAGAAAAGCTCGCTGCCGAGAACAAGACTGTTCTCTCAGGCGACGACGCATTCAAGCTCTCCGACACATACGGCTTCCCTATCGACCTTACAGAGGAAATCTGCGCTGAAAAGGGTCTTACTGTTGACAGAGATCGCTTCACTGAGCTTGCCAAGGAGCAGCGTGCACGAGCTAAGGCTGACCATGCGGCAAAGGCTGGTTCATCATGGGCTGACAACAGCATAAAGATCGAAGCTTCAAAGACTGTTTTCACAGGCTATACTGATTTTACTGCCGATGATGCAGAGATTCTCGCAATCTACAAGGACGGCAAGGAAATCGACATCGCTGCAGAGGGCGAGGATGTTGTAATTGTTCTCGACAGAACACCTTTCTATGCTGAAAGCGGCGGACAGGTGGGTGACACAGGCTCGATTGTATGCGGTGAGAATATTGCTTCCGTGTTGGATACGATCAAATCCGAGGGTCATTATCTCCATATTGCCGAAATCACTCAGGGCAGCATTTCCAAGGGCGACAAGGTTGCTGCTGAAATTGACAAGAACCGCAGAATGGCAATCATGAGAAATCATACAACAGCTCATCTCCTCCAGAGTGCGCTCAGAACGGTTCTCGGCGAGCATGTTCATCAGGCAGGTCAGCTCGTAAACGACAAGTACTGCCGTTTCGACTTCAACCACTTCAGCGCAATGACCGAAGAGGAAATCGCTAAGGTTGAAGAGCTTGTAAATGCTGAAATCATGAACGCTTATGAGGTAACTATGCAGGAAATGCCTATCGAGGAGGCTAGAAAGCTCGGAGCTATGGCTCTGTTCGGCGAGAAGTACGGTGATACGGTTAGAGTTGTTACAGCTCATGCCTCTATCGAGTTCTGCGGCGGTACACATATTTCAAATACATCACAGATCGGTCTGTTCAAGATAGTTTCCGAAAGCTCAGTTGCTGCCGGAGTAAGAAGAATCGAGGCAGTTACAGGTCTCGGAGTAATCGGTCTTGTAAACGAGTACAAGAGCGTTATCACTAAATCTGCAAAGGCTCTCAAGCTCGCAAACACTGCGGAGCTTCCCGAGAAATGTGCTGCTCTGCTCGCTGAGTCCAAGGAAAAGGACAAGAAGCTCGAAAGCCTCAACCAGCAGATTGCAAACGCACAGGTTGCGGCAATCTTCGACGGTGCAGAAGAGGTTAACGGTGTTAAGATCGTTTCCGCAATGATGACAGGTGCAACTCCCGATATGCTCCGCAAGCTCGGCGACAGCGTTAAGGATAAGCAGGAAGATATTATTGCTCTCTTTGCGGGTGTAAGCGACGATAAGGGTACTTTCTACTGCGTATGTACTGCCGGAGCTGTGAAGAAGGGCGCAAATGCAGGCAAAATCGTACAGAGAGTTGCAGCATTCACAGGCGGCAAGGGCGGCGGACGTCCTGACGGCGCTATGGCTGGCGTTGGCAAGACATATATGGTTGATGAAGCAATAATGAACTTCAAGGCAATTGCAAAAGAATTTATTTCATAAGGAGGAAAACTGAAAATGGATTGTTTATTCTGTAAAATTGCAGCAGGAGAAATCCCCAGCACTAAGATTTATGAGGACGAGTACGTTTACTGCTTCAAGGACATCGCTCCGATAGCTCCGATTCATTACCTTATAATTCCTAAGACTCATATCAGCGGAGCCTCTGAAATCACCTCAGAGAACTCCGGACTTGTTGCAAAGGTTTTCGAGGCGGCTGCTAAAATTGCCGAATCTGAGGGAATTGAAAACGGATTCAGAATCATCACAAACTGCGGAGAGGACGCAGGTCAGACTGTGCATCATCTCCACTTCCACCTGCTTGCAGGCGTAAAGATGGGCTGGGGCAAGGACGCTGTGTGTCCTGTAGAATAAGGAGTGCGCTATGAGCAATACTTATAAACTGGAGGTAGCGGGGCTGGTAAGAGAGCTTCCGCTGTGTCCTCTGAACGATAAAATTGATATCGCTGCTTTTGTCATGTTTTCGGACGTGGAGCTTACTGTTGCGTGTGCACAGGAGCTTATTAAGAAGTGTCCTGAGTGCGACGTTATTCTCACTGCTGAGTCTAAGGGAATTCCGCTCGCCTACGAAATGTCAAGACAGCTTGGAATCCCCTATGTTGTGGCAAGAAAGTCTGTGAAGCTGTATATGACCGACCCTGTTTCGGTTACGGTAAAGTCGATTACAACAGCCGCAGAGCAGACGCTGTATCTCTCTCAGGAAAAGGCTGAGATGATTAAGGGAAAGAAAGTCCTTGTCGTTGACGACGTAATCAGCACGGGCGAGTCGCTTAAAGCTCTTGAGGAGCTTATTGCAAGAGCCGGCGGCATAGTTTCATGCAAGGCGGCAGTTCTCGCAGAAGGAGACGCTGCGGACAGAGACGACATCGTATATCTGGAAAAGCTTCCGCTTTTCTTTAAATAGGAACAATAATATGAAGCGAAAAATGATTGGTGCGGCAGCAGCATATATGTCGGGATTGTTTTTCGCTTCCTTTTTTACAGAGGGAAGCGATTTACTGCTGCTTGCAGGACTGCTTCCCGTACTTTTTATGATCGGAAGGATGATGAAGCTCCCGTCAAAAGATTCTCTGCTTATTACTCTTTTCTTTGCATTTTCGAGCTGTTCGGGGATGCTGTATACGCATTTGGAATATGATAAAATTACCGCTTACAGCGAAACAGCCGGCAGCTTCAGCGGAGAGATTACCGACGTAAAGTTTTATGACGCAGAAAAAGCTCTCTACACTCTTGACGGCAGAATAAACGGAACTCAGAAAGCAAGGATAGTTTTCTTCGAGAATGCCTACGATGTTCAGAAGGGCGACATAATTACTCTGGAAAGCTGCGAGTTCAGAATTCCTGAATCGACATATCTTTTCGATTCGGAGCGTTATTACAAATCGAAAAATATATTTCTGATGGCGGAGAATACCGTCATTTCAGAGATCAGACATACAGATTCCCATAAGCTCGAACGCATGATAAGTGAATATCGTGAGAGGATAGTTTCCGAATTCAGCAGGAAAATGGGAACAAATCATGGCAGCTTTCTTTCAAGCATCGTTTTCGGCGAAACCTCCGGACTCGATGAAAATGAGGAAACCCTGATGTACCGCTGCGGAATCGGACATATTATGGCGGTCTCCGGACTTCATGTCTCTATTGTAGCGGCATTGCTGATGTTTCTGCTCAACAGACTCAGAATCGGCAAATACGTCTCTTTTTTGCTTTTGAATGTATTTCTGATGCTGATGATAATTATGGTGGAATCCCCTGTTTCGGCGATAAGAGCTGCGATAATGCTTGATTTTATGTATTCGGCACGTCTTTTCCGACGGCAGAATGACACTCTGAACTCACTTTCGGCAGCAGTACTGCTGATATGTCTAAGCAATCCGTATGTTATATACGACAGCGGATTCCTGCTGTCAATTTCAGGAACCTTCGGAATAGGAGTTTTTGCTCCGTACATGACGCAGAATATGAGCACCGATAATCTATGGAGGAAATTCTTTAAAAATGTTACAGCCATGTTCTGTACATCTCTTGTTGTAATGCCGTTCAGCATATACTTCTTTGAGGAAACGTCACTGATTTCTCCGGTAATGAATGTACTGATTATTCCTCTGACGGTAATCGCTATGGTGCTGGGAATGATTTATGTTCTCACCGGCGGACTGATATCGCTTCTTACTCCGGCAGGACTGCTGATTGAGATCGTTCTCTTAGTTACGGACAAGCTCGGAAGATTAAGCTTCACTCATTTTGCATGCGGAAACACCGCTTTGTTCCGGATATCAGTTTTATGCGCTGTCTCGGTTATATTTATTGCATTTCTTTTCAAAAGCAGAAAATATACTGCAATCATGATTGCAGGAGTTCTTGCAATCTTTGTTATCTGTTCATCGGTCTCTAACGATACTGCAAGGGATCAGTTCAAAATAGCTGTGCTCGGAAGCGGCACAAATGCCACAGCTGTGATTTCCTATAAAGGACGAACCGATGTAATTGATCTGAGCGGACATTATAAATCCCCGAGATATGTACGGAGATACCTTGCACTGAACGGTATATCGGAAATCCAGACTCTCAGTCTCACGGCTGATATTTATTCGCAGTACTCGTCTTACAGAAGCGCTCTGGCGCTTGTCGATATAGAAAACAAATTTTCATCCAAAACACTTTGTCTTCCGGATGGCTTTGAAAATGATACGGTCAGCTTTGAGAACAGTACTCTGAAAATGGTGAACAATAAGTATTCCATAAGCTTAGGTGGCGGAGTTCTCCGGGTTGACTACGGAAATCAGTGCGTTTCAATTCTTCACACTAATTCCGAAGTGCCTGAGGATACTGACTTTGCTGTACGCTATGGAAATATCACAAAGGAAACCGTGCTCCACCCTGACGGCAGAACTATTTATCTGGATGAGGTTGATGAGATATTTTATCCGTATTCCGATATGAATAATTTTGAATTGATACTTTCGCCCAGCAGCGGTGAAATCAGAATAAGGAGGCTGTAATGGCTCTGACAGATGCAAAAGCAATAACGGCTCAGCTGAAAAAAGGCGAGCTGCAAAATTTATACTATATTTATGGGCAAAACGTAAGCGGAGTCGAGCTTCTTACGAAATCAATAATCAGAACGGCTGTCGGAGACAATGAAGAATTTGCCCTTAACAAGCTGAGCGGCAAGGAGCTGAATGTCTCGGATTTTCGTGATATGACGGAAATGATGCCAATGATGTCTGAGTACAACTGCATTCTTGTTAACGATTACAACTGCGACGAGCAGCGTGAAGAGACTACAAAACAGCTTATTGAAGCTCTGAAGGAGATACCTCCGCAGACTGTCGTAATCTTCAACGTAACCGGCTTCGATATCAAGAACGGCAGGAAAACGATTACAGGCAAAAACAAAAAGCTTGTTGACTTTGTCACGAAAAACGGAATTGTATGCGAGCAAGGCATCAGAACTCCGGCTCAGCTTGCAAAGGAGATCGCTGCCAAGGTTTCAGCAAGAGGCGGAATGATCTCTATAGCAAATGCTCAGGAACTGGCGTCGATGTGCCTGTCCGATACTCTGATGATCAACAATGAGATCGACAAGCTATGTGCATACGCAGACGGACGTGAGATTACAAGTGCGATGCTTCATGAGCTTGTTCCTCAGCAGAGCGACATAACTGTGTATAATCTTTCTGCGGCAGTATGTGCGTTCAATAGGAAAGCCGCTTTCGACGCTCTCGACGAGCTTATGGCTCAGCGCATTAACAGAGGCATCATTCTAGGAACGATTACAAACTCTTTTCTGGAGCTATATCGTGCGGCATGTGCACGAAAGTCAGGAAAAAGTATACCCGATGTAATGAAAGATTTCGATTATAAGCGTGATTTTTCAGTGAAAAATGCATTCCGTAACAGCTCGGGAATGTCGATAAAACGGCTCAGGGCTTGCATTGCGATTCTCAGGGATACTGCGGCGCAGCTGAACTCAACCTCGGCAGACGAAAAAATAATGCTTGAGGAAGCGTTAACAAAGATGCTTATGACTAAGAATTAGCGGAGGAGC
>JAFTPG010000040.1 GCA_017463375.1 Ruminococcus sp.
GTCCATGACATGGTGTACAAGGCTTTTCCCGAGACGGTGCGTGCGAGGACTAAATATATGCTCGATACGGGTCTGAAGCGTTCCATGAAGCGAGCTGACCTTATCGTTACCGATTCGGAGTTCTCGAAGTCGGAGATTCTGAAATATTTCCCTCAGCACGAGAAAAAACTCAGGGTAGTTCCGTGCGGAGTTGATCTGAATAAGTTCAGACCGTGCGAAAATCCCGAGCGCATTCCCGAGGTCAAGAAATCCCTTGAAATCGAGGGCGAATACTTCCTCTACCTCGGAACGATCGAGCCGAGAAAAAACCTCGAGCGCCTTATCGAAGCGTATCACATCTTCTCGCAGAGAGAAAAGGACGCTCCAAAGCTTGTTCTGGCAGGAGGAAAGGGCTGGCTGTATGACAGCATTTTCGCAAAGGTAAAGGAGCTTAAACTCGACGACAAGGTTATTTTCACGAAATATGTTCCGTCCGAGGACATGAATCCCCTGATGTGTGGAGCCGTGGCGTTCGTTTTTCCGTCGATTTATGAGGGCTTCGGAATGCCGCCGCTGGAGGCTATGGCTTGCGGAGTTCCGGTGCTCAGCTCGGATGCGGCTTCTCTGCCCGAGGTCACGGGCGACTGTGCCGTAATCTGCGACCCGTATTCGCCTGAGAGCATTGCAGAGGGACTTATGAAGCTTTATTCCGATGACAATCTGCGGAAACAGCTCAGCGAAAGAGGTCTTGAACGTGCAAAGGGCTTCACATGGGAGGCTTCGGCGGAGATTTTATATAATGTTTACAGGGAGCTTTTCTGATGAGCGATAACAAACTTAGAATACTACAGGTCAACAAGGCATATTATCCTCACGTCGGCGGAATCGAGACTCTTGTAAAGCAGTATTCCGAGGAGCTTGGACGCTTTGACGGAGTTGAAGTAAAGGTACTTGTGTGCCGTGACGAGCGTGGAAAGACATACTCCGAAACGGTAAACGGAGTCGATGTGACCCGTGCAGGAAGTCTGGGAACCTATTTTTCCTGTCCGCTTTCGTTTTCGTTCATACGTCTTTTCAGGAAAATGGCGAAAAATGCCGACGTTGTGGAGATACATGTACCGTTTCCCCTCGCCGACCTCGCACTTATGCTGTCGGGGTTCAGGGGCAGAGTCGTAATCGCATGGCACAGCGATATCGTAAAGCAGAAAAAGCTCATGCTTCTGCTCAGACCGCTGATAAGGAGAACTCTCCGCCGTGCTGACTGCATCATAACTGCGACAAAGGGACATATTGACGGATCGGACTATCTTCCGCCGTACCGTGAAAAATGCAGGGTCATTCCCTACGGAATAACTCCCGAGGAGTATCTTTCAGTCGAGCGCAGACCCGTTCTCTCGGAGCTTTGCAGCAATCCCGGCAGTGTAAAGGTATTCTTCACAGGCAGACTGGTATACTATAAGGGAGTGGATGTGCTGCTGAAGGCTTTCAGAAATGCTGAAAACTGCGAGCTGTTTATTGCAGGCACGGGTGAGCTTGAAGCTGAGCTGAAAAAGTATGCAGAGTTCTACGGAATGTCGAAAAGAGTCCATTTTCTGGGATTTCTGCCCGACGAGACGCTCCGTCAGGCTTATGCGGACTGCGATATATTCGTGCTTCCGTCGGTTGCAAAGAGCGAGGCGTTCGGAATCGTCCAGCTCGAGGCTATGGTCTACGGAAAGCCGGTCATAAATACGTCCCTGCCGTCGGGAGTTCCCCACGTCAGCCTTGACGGTCAGACGGGAATCACTGTTCCGCCCTCGGACGCAGAAGCTCTTTCAAGAGCAATTAATACTCTCGCAGCCGACAGAAAGCTTCGGGAAATATACGGAAATAATGCTGCGGAGCGTGTGAAGCTCTGCTTCAATGAGAAAAATGTAATTCGGGAAATATACGGCGTTCTTTCGGAAAACGCCTCAGCACGGAGGAAAAAATAATGAAAGCACTGATTATCGGCGGTGCAGGCTTCGTCGGCGGATACCTAATCCGCGAGCTTGCAGGAGCAGGCTTTGAGGTTCATGCGACCTGCCTGCCGTCTGAAAAAATTGACAATGAAAGCTGTACCGTCCACACTCTTGATATCCTCGAAAAGGACGATGTAACTGCGGTTCTGAATAAAGTCAGTCCGGATGTGATATTCCACCTTGCCGCACAAAGCTCTGTCGCAGTATCGTGGAAGAAGCCTCAGCTGACTGCCGACATCAACATAAAGGGAACTATCAATGTTCTCGAGGCAATGCGTGAGGCGCAGAAGCAGGATATGAGGATTCTCCTTATCGGCTCGGGCGAGGAGTACGGCTTTATCCATGAGGGAGCCTGCCCCATAAGCGAAAGCGAGCCGCTGAATCCGGGAAATATCTACGCCGCAACAAAGGCTTGTCAGGGAATGATCGGGGAAATATATTTCCGGGCTTATAAGCTGGATATCATCATGGTGAGAGCGTTCAACCATTCAGGACCCGGACAGCTCCCGATGTTCGTGATTTCCGATTTCTGTCGCCAGATTGCCCAGATAGAGAAAGCCGAGCATGAGCCGGAAATGATGACGGGAAATCTCTCGGCAATGAGAGACTTCACTGATGTGCGTGATGTGGTGAGAGCCTACAGACTCCTTGCCGAAAAGGGCGTGAGCGGTCAGACCTACAATGTCGGCAGAGGACAGGCTGTCACGGTTCAGACTATTCTCGATACGGCTCTTTCAATGGCGGAGTGTGAGATTTCCGTAAAGCGTGACCCGTCGAGAATGAGAGCTTCGGATATTCCGATAATCGAGCCGGATGTGTCGAGGATTTTTGCCGATACCGGCTGGAGGGCTGAGATATCCATGGAACAGACCATCAGGGATACGCTTGATTACTGGCGCAGCAATACACAGAACTAACAGAAGATTTAATTCGGAATGCGGAATTAGGAATTCGGAATTAAAGGTGTCTGCTTCGCAGACAAAATTTAATATCAATCGCCGAAGGCGATACCGCAATTCCGAATTCCGCATTCCGAACTCCGAATTAAAGCAATAAGGGAGGAGCCTATGTCAGAGCTTAAATTAACACAGGACAGAATGAAAACCTATAATGGCGAGGATAATAAGGGTGCGTTTAAAACCTCAGCTCGTCTGGAGACGTTCGGTGAACGTCAGAACGCTGCCAATGAGCTGCTTGCGGCTAATGTCAACGAGCTTATCAAGCGTGTGTGCCTGCTTGAGGATCAGCAGGTGAGAAATAACGAGATCATGAAGAAGCTCGCTTCCGAGCTGACTGCCTTCAAGGCGGAGATAGACCGCCTCAAGCTGACTGCAAAGCTCAATACGAACGCTGTGCAGAGACTCAACAACGCTATAAATCTCGCTTCGGGAAGCTCGTCCGAGGAACAGTAAAGCCCCCGAAAACAGACGTTGAAGATTTGCGTGAAAAAGCAAAATTTTTCCTTGACTTTATAATGAAAAAGGAATATAATAATGTCGGCGGAAGAGAGTTCATTTATAGGGCGGTGTTTCTGCTGTCTGATATTCGACACAAATCAACGGAGATTTATGCCGGCGGCAGCGTCTCCGTTTTTTAGAACCTGTCTTCACAAGAAATATGTGTGAATTTTCGAGCATAATTTTGTTGCAGACAAGGCGAAAATTCGCAGGAGGGCTGTCGCCCTGCAAGGATTTTCAACGCAGTATGCGGCGGAATTTGCCGAAAGTACATGCGTGTTTCTTTGTGAATACAGGTTCTTATTGAGTATTCTGTCATTTATGGGTCAAGACCCGAAATATATTTCAGAGAGAAGGTGTTCAAATGAATGACTTTGCCGAAAAGCTTATGGAAGAGCTTGAGTGCCGAACCGCTTTCACTATCCCGATCTTCGGAGGAATTCCCGTTCCGGAATCGGCAGTCATAACGTGGGTGATAATGGGAGTTCTGGTGCTTCTTTCGATACTGCTGACGCGCAGACTCAGAATGGTTCCGAAAGGCTCTCAGTGTCTTATCGAGGCTGCAATAACCTGGATGAATAACTTTTTCCTTGAAACCCTCGGACCTCGGGGAAAAAGATATCTGCCGATCCTTGAGACGCTGCTCATCTATATCGGATTTGCCAATATAGTGGGAATTTTCGGTCTCAGACCGCCTACGAAGGATCTGGGCGTGACCGCTTCAATGGCGATCGTCGCAATCGTACTGATCCAGTACGCTTCAATCAAGGAAAGAGGCGCAAGAGGCTGGCTCAGAAGCTTCAAGGAGCCTATGCCGATCATGCTTCCGATCAATATTCTCGAGCTTGCTATCAAGCCGCTGTCGCTTTGTATGCGACTCTTCGGAAACGTGCTCGGAGCTTTCGTAGTTATGGAGCTTATCAAGCTCTGCATCCCTGTCGGAGTACCGCTTGTTTTCGGACTCTATTTCGATATTTTCGATGGATGCATTCAGGCATATGTATTCGTATTCCTGACTTCGCTCTTCTTGTCAGAAGCCATAGAAGAAGCACACAGCTAAAACAAATTAAGGCAGCAGAGTATAAAGACCGTCCGGGACTTCGCACGGTCATTGCCTTAAAATAAAGTATTATCTCACAGGAGGATTTTTATTATGGGATCAATTGCATTAGGAGCAGCTATCGCTGTACTTACAGGCGCAGGCGCAGGTGTCGGTATCGGACTTGCAACATCAAAGGCAACAGAATCAATCGCACGTCAGCCTGAGGCTAAGGGTGATATCAATAAGGCACTCCTCCTCGGATGTGCGCTCGCAGAGGCTACAGCTATCTATGGCTTCGTAATTGCACTTCTTATCATCCTTTTCCTTGGATAATAACTTCGGGAGGATTAGATAGAAATGCTGGATATTGGCGTATGGAATTTTATCTGGCCGATCATAAATATCGCACTGTTATTTATACTGCTCAGAATATTCCTGTTCAAACCGATCAACAAAATAATGGAAGAAAGAACTGCTTCAATTCAGAACGATATTGATACGGCTAAGCAGTCAAGAGAAGAGGCTCAGTCCATGAAGGAGGAGTATGCCCGTACTCTTGCAGAGGCTAAGGCTGAGGCTCAGCAGATCATTGTAAAAGCCCGTGAGGACGCTTCTTCTGTCAAGCAGGATATCATCAGAGACTCTGAGGATGAAGCAAGACAGATCATTGACAATGCAAACAAAACTATAGAAAATGAGCGCAAAAGAGCTATGCAGCAGGCTCAGTCACAGATTGCAGATCTGGCTATCGCTGCGGCTTCAAAAATTATCGGCGAGAATATGGACGACGAGAAGAACAGACGTCTCGTTGACGATTTTCTTGCAGAAGAGGGTGCGTTAAGTAATGACAGCCAGTAATAAAGATTATATCAAGGTGCTCGTCCGGAAGGATGTTTCTGAGGATACCATAAGAGATACAAAGAGGATCCTTTCGTCGTGCTCCGACCTTCCTGAAACTCTGGGAAGTCCGATCGTTACCGAAGAGGAAAAGCGCAATATTATTGATAAGCTCTTTCCTGAGGATATGCGTAAATTCATGATGAAGGTGAGTCTCGGCGGAGCACTCGACAGAATCGACGAGATTTTCGCTGAGTATGCTGAGCTTTGCCTTGAGAGACAGGGAAGCATCAAGGCTGTTGTACGCTATGTAACTCCTCTTACAGAGTCTCAGCAGGAGGACCTCAAGGGCTTCATCAAGGATAAGTTCAGCCGCAGGGACGTTCATATTGAATACCGCAAGGATACCGACATCATCGGCGGCTTTATTCTCAATGCGGGCGACTATGAGTACGATAAAAGCTATCGTACAAGCCTCAGACTCATGAAAAACAGCCTCAGACAGAAGTCAGCGGCAATGCATGAAAACGATCAGACTGACAGCGTGATCAGAAATACAGGCGATATCATCTCGGTTCTCAAGAGCGAGGTTCAGGACTTCGACCGCAAGTCGGGAGCTACTGAAACAGGCTTCATCACCCGTATGGGCGACGGAATCGCTATGGTTCACGGTATGAACCACGTTATGTACGGCGAGCTTGTTGAGTTTGAAACGGGAGTACGAGGCATCGTTCAGAATATCGAGACAAAATCAGTCGGAGTAGTGCTTCTCGGAAGCGATAAGGGTCTTACCGAAGGCTCAACCGTTGTGAGAACCTGCAAGCGTGCGGGTATCGGCGTGAGCAAGGCTCTCCTCGGAAGAGTCGTTGACGCTCTGGGCGCTCCGATTGACGGACTCGGCGACATCCGTGCCGACGAATACTTCCCAATCGAAAGAGAGGCTCCGGGCGTTGTCGAGAGAAAATCGGTAAGCGTTCCGCTACAGACGGGAATTCTCGCTATCGACTCGATGTTCCCCATCGGACGAGGTCAGCGTGAGCTTATCATCGGCGACCGCCAGACGGGCAAGACCTCTATTGCGGTCGATACTATCATAAATCAGAAGGGTCAGGACGTTATCTGCGTCTATGTCGCAATCGGTCAGAAGTCCTCTACCGTTGCAAAGGTCGTGAACCAGCTCAAGTCGTGCGGAGCTATGGAGTATACCGTAGTTGTCTCGGCTTCGGCAAGCGAGCCTGCACCGTTCCAGTATATTGCTCCGTACTCTGGTACGGCTATTGCGGAATACTTCATGTCAAAGGGCAAGGATGTTCTCATCGTGTACGATGATCTGTCCAAGCACGCTGTTGCTTACCGAGCAATGTCGCTGCTTCTCCACAGACCGCCGGGACGTGAGGCTTATCCGGGTGATGTATTCTACCTGCATTCGAGACTTCTCGAGCGTTCAAGCCGTCTTGACGACGAGCACGGCGGCGGTTCTCTTACAGCTCTGCCGATTATCGAGACTCTCGCCGGCGACGTTTCAGCGTATATTCCGACAAACGTAATCTCCATCACCGACGGTCAGATCTACCTCGAGAGCGAGCTTTTCAACGCAGGTATAAGACCTGCTGTAAATGTCGGACTCTCCGTTTCACGAGTGGGCGGAGCGGCTCAGACAAAGGCTATGAAAAAGGTTTCGGGAACTCTGCGTATCGACCTTGCTCAGTTCAAGGAAATGGAGATCTTTACTCAGTTCTCGTCGGAGCTTGACCCGGCTACAGCCCAGATGCTCAGCCACGGACATATGCTCACGGAGCTTCTTAAACAGCCGCTCTATCATCCTATTCCGCATCATGAACAGGTAATACTGCTCTATGCGGCAACAAAGGGCTATATGAAGGGCGTCGAGACTAAGGATGTCAAGGCTTTCCGACAGAAGCTGATGGACTATATGAGAGTGTACGGTCCTGACATAATTAAGGACATTGATGAGAAAAAGATTCTCGACGACGAGCTGTGCGGCAGACTCGACAGCGTTCTTACTGCTGCAAAGGAAAGCTGAGGGGTGAATTCAAATGCCCAACATTAGAGAAATCCGTGAGAGAATCGACAGTATTCAGCAGATACTGAAAATCACGAACGCTATGTATCTGATTTCATCGTCAAAGCTGAAAAAGGCTCGAAAGGCTCATGAAAATACACGTCCCTATTTTGAGAAGCTTCAGGTGACTCTCGACCATATTCTCGAGCATACGCCGCATATGCGTCAGCTCTACTTCGAGAGAAGGTCGGATATCCCCGAGGATAAGCGAAAAAAGGGATTTATCGTAATTACTGCTGACAAGGGACTGTGCGGAAGCTATAACCATAACGTTCTCAAGCTCGCTGAAGAGGAGCTGTTCAAGGCTTTCGACAACAACTGCTATCTTTTCGTTCTCGGAGAGGTCGGCAGACTCTATTTCAAGCGCAGAAACAATGACATTGACCACTCTACAATAGACGGAGAATTCCTCTATACCACTCAGAATCCCACGCTCTACAGAGCAAGGGAGATCGCAGAGCTGGTGCTGGAAAAGTTCGAGAAAAAAGAGCTTGACGACGTTTATCTTATCTTCACTGATATGGAGGGAAACGAGTTCGTTCCCAAGACTGTGAGACTGCTTCCGTTTGAGCGTAAGCACTTCGGTGTGGATAAGGACGGTACATTGAAAAAGCTGCCGAAAGCGTCGTTCCTGCCGTCGCCTGAGGTGGTAATGAACTACCTCATCCCAAACTATGCAAAGGGTCTTATATACGGAGCAATGGTCGAGGCGTTCTGCTGCGAGCAGCAGGCAAGAATGACTGCAATGGACGCTGCGACAAACAGCGCAAAGGACATGATAAGAGAGATGTCGCTGATGTACAACCGTGCAAGACAGGCGGCAATTACCCAGGAAATTACAGAGGTTGCCGCCGGAGCAAATGCGCTCAGAGAAAGTGAATAGCTGACAATTTTTGTAGGGTCGACCGAAATGACATTAAAATTCACCTGCGGGCAGCCGCAAGGGCTGCCCCTACAGTAAAACTGTATAATACACAAATAATTTAAGATTTGCGTGCATCTCCCTGAGTCACATTGCTTCAAAAAATTCCGAAAGGAGTTACTATAAATGGAAAAAGGCAGAATAGTACAGGTTATCGGACCTGTAGTCGATGTCGAATTTGCGGAAGGCAGGCTTCCGATGATCAAGGATGCTCTTACCGTTGAGGTTGACGGAAAAATAAGAGTTATGGAGGTTGCTCAGCATATGGGCAACCGTATTGTCCGCTGCATTATGCTCGCAACAAGCGAGGGTCTTTGCAAGGATATGGAGGTCACATCCACAGGCTCCTGCATAAAGGTTCCGGTGGGAGAGAAAACTCTGGGAAGAATGTTCAATGTTCTCGGAGAGCCTATTGATAAAAAGGGAGACGTTGAAACTGCGGAAAAATGGGAGATCCATCGTCCGGCACCGTCTTTCAGAGAGCAAAGCCCTGTTGTTGAGATTCTCGAAACCGGAATCAAGGTAATTGACCTCCTTGCGCCGTATGCAAAGGGAGGAAAAATCGGTCTTTTCGGAGGCGCAGGCGTAGGAAAAACCGTTCTCATTCAGGAGCTTATCCGCAATATCGCTACAGAGCACGGCGGATACTCAATATTTACAGGCGTAGGAGAGCGTTCCCGTGAGGGAAACGACCTCTGGAATGAAATGCAGGAATCGGGAGTTATCAGCAAGACCGCTCTCGTTTTCGGTCAGATGAACGAGCCGCCCGGCTCACGAATGAGAGTAGCTCAGACGGGTCTTACCATGGCTGAGTACTTCCGTGACAGAGAGCATAAGGACGTTCTGCTGTTCATCGACAATATATTCAGATACGTTCAGGCAGGCTCCGAGGTCTCGGCTCTGCTGGGAAGAATGCCGTCCGCCGTTGGCTATCAGCCGACTCTCGCTACAGAGGTGGGTGAGCTTCAGGAGCGTATCACTTCTACAAAGGACGGCTCTATCACTTCGGTACAGGCAGTCTACGTCCCTGCGGACGACCTCACAGACCCTGCACCGGCAATTACATTCGCTCACCTCGACGCAACAACGGTTCTTTCAAGAAAAATTGTTGAGCAGGGAATCTATCCCGCTGTAGATCCGCTGGAGTCTAACTCGAGAATCCTCGAGCCCGATATCGTCGGCGAGGAGCACTACTACGTTGCAAGACGTACTCAGGAGCTTCTCCAGAAATACAAGGAGCTTCAGGATATCATCGCGATCCTCGGTATGGAGGAGCTTGACGAGGACGATAAGCTTGCCGTTTACAGAGCAAGAAAAATTCAGAAGTTCCTCTCACAGCCGTTCAATGTTGCGGAGGTATTTACTGGTCTCAAGGGCAAATACGTTCCGCTGAGCGAGACTATCAGGGGCTTCAAGGCTATCATCGAGGGCGAAATGGACGACTACCCCGAATCAGCATTTCTCATGGCAGGAACGATCGACGACGTTATTGCCAAGGCTAAGCAGATAGAAGCTGAGTCAATTTAAGGAGGAGTCTTATTATGGCGAAATCCTTTCATCTTGAAATAATAGCAAGCGACCGCCTCTTTTATAAGGGCGAATGCGAGCATCTGGTGATAACGGCTCTTGACGGAATGCTGGGTATACTGCCGGGACATGAGGCGCTTGTTACGGCTCTTCCGACAGGCGAGCTCAAATACATGGTTGACGGAAAGTGGAAGTATGCGGCGATCTCAGAGGGCTTTATGGAGGTTATGCCGGAGTATACAATAATTCTCACCGATACCTGCGAGCTTCCCGAGGAAATCGACATAGTTCGTGCTGAGGAGGCAAAACAGCGTGCCGAGGAAAAAATGAGAAGCAAACAGAGTATAATGGAATATTACCACACACAGGCTGCTCTGAACAAGGCTATGAACCGTCTCAAGGTGTCACAGAAGCACTTTAAGTAATTCCTGTTTTTATCAAAAGCTATCAATTGGTATCAAATGGTATCATTTGATGATGATAATGACAATGAAAATGACGCTGATAATGTAAGTGAAGATGAGAGTGAGATTGAAGATGAACAAAGTTTTCACCATCGTTTTCAACACTTTCAACAGCGCTTATCAACACTTCTAACAGGTTATCAACCTTGTTTTCCACATTTTCAACACTCTTTTTCAACATTCTCAACCTCATCGGTTGAAAAGCAGATTCGCAGAATATCCCGATTTTTCGGGAATTATATCAGTTTTAAAGGGCAGATTCATTTCTGCCCTTAACTTTTTTTCAACAGCGTGATTCGCTGAGTTTTCAACAGGGCATTGTATATATAGTGGAAATCAGGTCGGGCTGTCGGGGACGCCAGCCGCTACTGCTAACCCGAATCCGATTCCGTAGGGGCGAGTTCCGCTCGCCCGGACAGAAAATCCGAAAAAACAAAATGAGCGCCCTGCTGCCAATTAATTATTGGGACGTCGAGGACGCCGTCCCCTACATGCTAACCCGAATCCGATTCCGCAGGGCGACCCTTGCGGTCGTCCGTCATGGATATCGGATATAAAATAAAGCCACGCAAATCAATTTTTAAGCTTAAATAATTTATGCATTACACTGTCCGACTGTAGGGGCAGCCCTTGCGGCTGCCCGTAGGTGAATTTTAACGTCACTTCGGGCGACCGCAAGGGTCGCCCCTACAAAAATTGTCTGCAATGATGCATCATTTTTTTGAAAATTGATTTGCGTGAAAATAAAGCCGTCTGAGATTGACATATTATGGCGTTTTATGTTATAATCAATATATTGGTGCGGTCTTCCGCAAATGCGTATAAAGGAGAATTTTTATGAGTCGTAATACAAACAGCTATGAAAGTCCGTTCTGCACCCGCTATGCAAGCGAGGAAATGCAGTATATCTTCTCAGCAGATAAGAAATTCACTACCTGGAGAAAGCTCTGGGTTGCTCTCGCAAGAGCTGAAATGAAGCTCGGTCTGCCCGTTACCGAGGCTCAGGTAAAGCAGCTCGAGGAGCACATCGACGATATTGATTACGCCGTTGCAGAGGCTCGTGAAAAGGAAGTCCGCCACGACGTTATGTCGCACGTTTACGCTTACGGCAAGGTTTGTTCCGATGCCGCAGGTATCATCCACCTCGGAGCTACCTCATGCTATGTCGGCGACAACACTGACGTTATCATTATGCGTGACGCTATGCAGGTTGTACGCAGAAAGCTCATCAACGTTATGAACAACCTTGCTAAGTTCGCAAACGAGTACAAGGACATGCCCTGTCTCGCTTATACTCACCTCCAGCCGGCTCAGCTCACTACTGTCGGCAAGAGAGCTACTCTCTGGCTCAACGAGCTTCTCATGGACTTCAATGACCTCGAGTACAGAATCTCAACTCTCAGCCTTCTCGGCTCTAAGGGAACTACAGGTACTCAGGCTTCTTTCATGGAACTTTTCGAGGGCGATACAGCTAAAATCAAGGAGCTTGAAAAGATGATCGCCAACGAAATGGGCTTCGACAGCGTTGTTC
Organism: Ruminococcus sp.; assembly: GCA_017463375.1. Classification (GTDB taxonomy): domain Bacteria; phylum Bacillota; class Clostridia; order Oscillospirales; family Ruminococcaceae; genus Ruminococcus. The sequence continues at coordinate 11,843 of JAFTPG010000040.1, forward strand.
CCGTTTCAGGTCAGACCTACTCCCGTAAGGTTGATTCTCAGGTTCTTGCAGTCCTCAGCGGAATCGCTCAGACTTGCAGCAAGTTCTCAAACGATATGAGAATCCTCCAGAGCTTCAAGGAGATGGAAGAGCCGAGAGAAAAGAAGCAGATTGGTTCGTCCGCTATGGCTTACAAGAGAAATCCCATGCGCTGTGAGAGAATCACTTCGCTTGCAAGATATGTCATGATTGACAGCCTTAATCCTGCATTTACAGCAGGTACTCAGTGGTTCGAGAGAACTCTCGATGACTCCGCTAACAAGAGAGTTTCCGTTGCAGAGGCTTTCCTCGCAATCGACGCTATCCTCAATATCATGATGAACGTTACAGACGGTCTTGTGGTTTATCCCGAGATCATCCGCAGACGTGTTATGGCTGAGCTTCCGTTCATGGCTTCCGAGAATATCATGATGGACGCTGTTAAAAAGGGCGGCAACCGTCAGGAGCTCCACGACAGAATTATGGACTACTCCATGATTGCAGGCGAACAGGTTAAGGTTTACGGCAAGGACAATAATCTCTGCGAGCTTATTCTTGATGACCCGATGTTTATGATTACAAAGGAAGAGCTTGACGCTGTTCTCAAGCCCGAGAGCTACACAGGACGCAGTTCACAGCAGGTGGACGAGTTCCTTGCTGAGTGCATCAAGCCGATTCTTGAGGAGAATAAGGACGTTCTCGGCGAGAATTTTGAGATGAAGAACTAAAATAAAACCGTAGGGGCGGTCATTGGCCGCCCGAGTCAGGATTCAGGTTAACAACGGGCGCCCGATGAGCGACCTACAAAATCTATCCGGCAAAAATAAAACCGTAGTAGGGGCGGATATTATCCGCCCTCAGTCTGTAGAAAAACATAAAATTGCAATGCAGAAACGGGCGACCGCAAGGGTCGCCCCTACAGGTAATGCCCATTTTACGTGTATAAGCGTAGGGACAGCCCTTGCGGCTGTCCGTAGGTCTACGCATAAATTATGCTTTTACGACAATCTGGGGCGGATACTATTCGCCCTGCAAAAAAAGGATGTTACTATGAAAAAAGAATACCTCGAGGCTGGTAAAATCGTCTCGACCCACGGCATAAAGGGCGAGGTCAAAATTATGCCGTACTGCGACTCCCCCGAGCTTCTCTGCGAATTCGACAGACTCTTTCTCGGCAAGGCGCACTCCGAAATCAATATCGAGCGTTCCCGTGTCCAGAAAAATATGGTCATCGCAAAGCTCGAGGGCTTCAATACTCCCGAGGAAGCCGAGAAGCTCCGCAATAAGCTCCTCTATATGCACCGTGACGACCTCGAACTCGACGAGAATACCTACTTCATTCAGGATCTGATCGGTCTCGAGGTCAGAGACGCTGATTCCGATGTGGTTTACGGTACTATCGACGATGTTATCGAGACAGGCGCAAACGATGTCTACTCAATCAAGGGCGGCAGCCGCAGTTATCTCATTCCTGCGATTGCCGACGTTGTTGTCTCCACCGATATCGACGGCGGAGTTATGCTCATTCGTCCGCTGGAGGGGTTGTTTGATGAGAATTGAAATCGCAACGCTCTTCCCCGAAATGTGCGAAGCCGTACTCGGCGAGAGCATTATCGGCAGAGCAAGAAAATCAGGCGCTATCGAGCTTAACTGCCGTCAGATACGGGAATATTCCACCGATAAGCACCGCCGTGTAGACGATACTCCCTATGGCGGAGGCATGGGCATGGTCATGCAGTGCGAGCCGATCTACCGCTGCTGGCAGGATGTCTGTGAGCATCTCGGCACTAAGCCGCATACAATATATATGTCCCCGAAGGGCAGGGTTCTCGACCAGAAAAAAGCTGTCGAGCTTTCAAAAATGGAGAATATTTTTATCATCTGCGGGCATTATGAGGGTGTGGATCAGCGCATTATCGACAAAATTGTTGACGAGGAGATCTCAATCGGCGACTATGTTCTCACCGGAGGAGAGCTTCCGGCGATGGTGCTGGTCGATTCGGTCGCAAGAATGTGTCCCGGGGTTCTCTCCGATGACGAGTGCTTCATGGATGAGAGCATATACAGCGGTCTGCTCGAGTATCCGCAGTATACCCGTCCCGAGGTCTGGGAGGGTGAGGCTGTTCCGCCGATCCTGCTTTCGGGACATCACAAGAATATCCAGAACTGGAGACATGAGCAGTCACTTGAAATCACTAAAGAGCGCCGCCCAGATCTGTTCGCTGATTATCAGAGCTCCGCAGAAGCTTCTGCTGGAAAGAAAAAATAGGATAAGTCCCTGCATTGCCGATGCTTCACGACATATTTCATGCATAGCAGACATTTAACTTGTTCTTATAAATGTCGCAAACACACCTTTTAGGAATAATGAACATAATCCGTTGTTGAATATTAGTGAAGCTGGACAATAAAGTCAACATTTTTTTGTGGTGATAATTAACAATCAAATCGAGAAAATCTTCGCCGCATTTAACTCAAATGTAGAAATTAATGAAAACCGGGGTTTTATAGAAAAAAATCCGTTGACTATGTTCAAGTTTGACTGTATAATATAATCAGCAAATGGAATAAATTGCAATTGCCGGTTCCAGAATTCACTGCCGGTAAACAGAGAATAGGAGAGTTGTATATGTTTGTCAGAGAAGTATTGGTTAAGAATCAGGTTGGACTTCATGCTAGACCTGCAACCTTCTTTATTCAGAAGGCTAACGAGTTCAAATCGTCTATCTGGATTGAAAAAGAAGAGCGCAGAGTTAATGCTAAGAGCTTGCTCGGAATTCTTTCACTCGGTATCGTAGGCGGAACAAATATCAAGGTTATCGCTGATGGTACTGATGAAAAGGCAGCAGTTGACGCTCTTGTTGAGCTTGTTGACAGCGGTTTCAGCGAGGAGAACAGATAATCTGTTATGACTTAACAATTAGGGCGTTACGTTTGTAACGCCCATTTTATTTGCCGGAATTATTGTTTTTTCGTAAACGGATGTTGCAGGGCGAACTGCGTTCGCCTGAGATTTTCGATAAACCTTAAAATTAGCGGGCGACCGCAAGGGTCGCCCCTACGGGGGAAAGTCTATTTGTAGGGACAGCCCTTGCGGCTGTCCGCAGTCGCCGCATTTTCTCTACCCTATAAGGTATTCCGCCATGTTTTCCGCAAAAATTCCGTATCCCCGTGTGGGGTCTGCCACAAATACATGGGTCACGGCTCCTATCAGCTTGCCGTCCTGGATTATCGGGCTTCCGCTCATTCCCTGAACGATTCCGCCCGTACGCTTGAGAAGCTCCTCGTCGGTTATCCTGATAACCATGTTTTTCCCCGATTCGTCTCCGCTGTAGTCCACATTTTCAATCTCGATTTCGTACCTCTGCGGAGTTCCGCCCTCCACCGTCGAGAGTATCTCTGCCTTTCCGGTACGGATCTCCTGGCGGTATGCCATTTTGAATATCTCGCAGTCTGAGCAAAGCTCCGCACGAGCCTCGTCGGTCAGGATTCCATACACTCCGCAGCCGTTGTTGCGGTTGAGGATTCCCAATGAGCCGTCTGAGGTAAAGGCTCCCCGAAGCTCGCCGGGAATTCCTTTTTGCCCTGCCTTTGCCTCGGTAATCTCAACGGCTACGGCTTCTCCGCTCGAAATGGGGACAAGCTCGCCTGTGTCGGAGTCGCAGATGGGGTGACCAAGACCTGCAAATTCGCCCGTTTCGGGATTGATGAACGTTATCGTTCCGATTCCTGCGATGCTGTCACGAACCCACATTCCGCCCAGCCACACGCCCTGTTCCTCGGAGTAGACAGGCTCGAGATAGGCGATGAATTCGTTTCCGCCGCGGTTGACTGAGAGCTTTATGGTTCTTCCGCCGCTATTGGAGATGATTCCCTGAATCTGACTGTTGGAGGTCACGGGCTGCATGTCCGCAAGACGTATCACGTCGCCGACCTTGATTCCTGCTTCTCTCGCAGGACAGACCGTTTTTCCGTCAGAAAGCGTGATTTCGCCCAGCTCGGTAACCATGACTCCGTCCATGAGCAGCTTTATCCCGAACGGATCGCCTCCGACTGCAAGCATCGGAGCTTCCTCCTCACGGATCTCGACATTTTTTATAGGTATTGCGCCGAAAAGACTCAGCGTTGCCTGTCGTGAAGCAGGATAGGTCTCCGAAGCCGCTATTGCCTCGCTTCTGAAGCTCGCACACGTTATTTCGGGATATTCGGCAATTTCAATGCCGCTCCCGATGTCCGCTGTGAGAGTCTCGGGAAGGCGCGACGAATAATAATTCGCCGTTCCGAATAACCCGACCATCGCCGCAGATAATACTACGGCTGCCGTTTTTGCAATTTTTCTTTTTAAATGCATCGTTATACATCCTTTCATTTTTCTGCCCGTATGTATATTATGCTTTCGCCGTCTGCGTTTATCAGAGTAAATCAGGCGCAAAAATTTTTATAGTCTTTGGTGTAATCTCAAAATTTTAGGAGTAATCTATATGAAAAATTTTCCCGAAAAAAAGTCGGCACAGACTTTGACTAAGAAAAAAAGTCCGCTTATGACCGCTGCTAAGGCCGTACTTATTATACTTACCGTAATATTTTCCGCAGCCATGGTGATCCTTTCCGGCTCGGGTCTCATCTATAATGCCGACAGCTATGGCAGGGAGCTTGTCCGTGTGGGATATATGCTCATCCTTTCGGGAGTCCTCCTCACTCTCGGAGCTGCTCTCGTTTGCTTCGGGAAGAATATCGCTGCTTTGATTTGCTCAGTTCCGGGCTTTGCACTGTGCATGTTCATGCTCAGAAAGCTGACGGGGCACGCCGATAATGCCGGCTGGACCGACAATTTCTCCATGGAGCCGATAAGCAGCATGTATCTGACGAGGATTCTTCCTGTTATCGCACCGTTCGTGCTGACGGTCGTGATTGCGCTGGTGCAGTATTTCTCCTATGAGGAATCAATGAAGCGCCGTGAGAAAAAATGTCTCAAAGAGGAAAAGGAAAACGAGCCTGCACCGCCTATTATCTGACAGTATTATATCACAAAAGGACGGAGAAATCCGTCCTTTTTTGTCTGATGAATATTACATTCAGTATATTTGTAGGGCAGATATCATCCGCCCGTTTTGTTCTTTCGTATTTGGATTTACCGTGTAGGGGACGGCGTCCCCGACGTCCCATTCAGGTGCCCGTTTCGTTGTTTCGGATTTTGATTTACCATGTAGGGGCGCTCATCGGGCGCCAAAACTACCAAACCAGAATTCCTGAATATCACCGCAATATTATCAAATGGGGGAGCGAGCTATCTGATTTAGTTTTAAAATTGTGGGCGAGCGGAACTCGCCCCTACACGAAATGACGTAAAAATAGCTAAATTGTAGGGGCAGATATCATCCGCCCGTTTTGTTTTTTTGATTTAGATTTACCATGTAGGGGACGGCGTCCCCGACGTCCCATTCAGGCGCCCGTTTCGTTGTTTCGGATTTTGATTTACCATGTAGGGGCGCTCATCGGGCGCCAAAACCACCAAACCAGAATTTCTGAACATCACCGCAATATTATCAAATGGACGACCGAGCCGTCTGATTTAGTTTTAAAATTGCGGGCGAGCGGAACTCGCCCCTACACGAAATGAAGTAGAATAGCTAAATTGTAGAGGCGGATATTATCCGCCCTTTGTCTGGTTTTAAATCATGGTTTCGGGCGACCGCAAAATATTCCCCATTATCGTTCGTCCGCAGGCGGCAGCGTCACCAAATCCCCCCTCATTCATATAATGTTATGGGTACTTCCACTGCGGAAGCCCAATTTCCCCACGATTGGAGAACATTTTATGAAACAAAAACTACTTATTGCCGGAGGCGATCTG
>JAFTPG010000127.1 GCA_017463375.1 Ruminococcus sp.
ATCCACATCCGCTATCGCAGTAACGTTTTCAACAGCGGAATCAACCTGATGTGCAATCCCCGATGTATCGGCTCCGATGTCCACAGTCGGATTTATAGCGTCGATTTCCGACGTATTGACATTGACATCTGCTTCAATCGTAGGATTCAGACTTTCGATTTCCGATGTATCAAATTTAACAGCCGCTTCAATTGTCGGGTCGATTTTGTCAAGTTCTGATTTATCGACCGCAATATCCGCCTTAACTTCCTGGCTGTAGTCAGGGATTTCAGCGGCATTTGTTTTGACATCAGCCTTTGCGGTCGGATTCAGTTTTTCTATTTCTTTTGCAGCTGATTTTACCTCGGATATATCCGCAGTAAATCTGACATTTTCGATATCATCGATAACGGTTCGTAGTTTCCTCATGACAGCCGAAAGTGATTTCAGCTGTTTGGAAATATCCCCCAGACCGCTTTCAAAGCCGTCCGAATCTATTTTTGTATTAAAGATTAAACTACCATCCGCAGCCAAATGTCCTCACCTCCGTTCTATAATATCGTTTTCAGAAAAGCTTCTGTTTCCTCAATAGCAGCTTGTTCTTCTGGCGTCCGGATGATGACAAGATTCTTATTCTTTTTTAAAAAATCCCGTTCCCATTTTTCTAGGTTCTGTCCCCTCAACTTTTTTCTGCGGATATGCATTACCGTGGAAAACAGTCCGTCGGTGATTTCACCGAACAACCCTAAAAACGTCCACCAGTGCAGAAATGACAGACTGCGGATATCGGCAGTCCCAGCAGCCTTGCTGACTGCTGGAAATAGAATATGCCCGTCGTGATTCCAGTCAATAGTCTTTACCTTTTCCGGTTCAGATTTCGGGATATCTCCGCCGTCACAGAACCAGTATGCCTTTTTTACAGCTTCCTCCAAATAATCGGCAGGAATATCGGCTTTATATAGACGTTTAATGCAGATGTACGCCTTTTCTTCTTTAGTTAGATTCTTATCTCCGAAAGCTTCAAAAATCCGCAGGACATTGCGGAAATCAGCGTCTATCGCAAAGAGATTTCCGCACACTTCAAGTGACAGAGGGAGCTGACCTATCATGATAAGAGCTGAGCGATCAGAGCTGCTTTCTGTTCTTTGCTAAGTGTGCTTACATCAAGTCCCTGACTATAAGGCTGAGCGAATGCAGCTATCGGCTTAGATACGGTGATTTCGGGTTTGTCAAGGTATTTCTGTACTTCGGGTTTGATTTCCATTTTTTTCGGTGCAACAGTCTTTAAATCCTCTCTGAGAACCGGCAGAAATGCATCAAAGAAAACCTGAAACAAGGGCTTACCGTCCACGGGAGACATAACATTTGCATCGCCGAATGCAGGGGTGCAAATATCTGTGCCAAATGCATAGTTAAAAATCCTGCGGATTTCATGGTTAATATCTTTGATTTCTTCAAATGACGGTTTTTTAGTATCTCTGTATTTTTCGCTCAGATGCTGTATCTGCTTCTGGGTTTCGTTAATGCGCTTCATAAGATTGATATCGGAAAGATTTATGCGGATTACCTTGGATTCATCCTCATTGACAATATACGTTCTTTCGCCGGTATTAAAATTAATCGATTTCATTTTCTTCCTCCTAAATACTAAATAAAACGGGCGGAATAATCCGCCCTTAGTAGTTATTCAGCCGCAGTTTCTGTAAACACAGGAACCCTGTCGGTGATGGTGACTGTACCCTGTTTGCGGTTGCCGCAGAAGGTAATGCTGTAGGGAATTCTGACTCCGCCTGTTGCTCCGCCGTAGGACTGAGGCTTGATAATTACATCCTCCGTCCATGCGTCAAACGGTGCTGCTGTCTTGTCGATCAGCACTTCAAGGATAGTCGTTCTGCATGCTTCCCCTGTCTGACGGTTCATTGCGATATCCTTAAGCTTCTCATAAAATTCGCCATCATTGGGGTTTGCGTAGTATGTATCGACTTCTGTGCTGGGTTCGTAGCCGTTATCGTCAACTGCCGTTTCGTCAAGAATGTTTGTTTTCGTCTCGAGATTAGGATTAAGCTCGATAGACATATCCTCAACGTCTGCACCGATGATTGACCAGTTCGGAGCCTCTCCGCCAAAGGTCGAATCAAGATAATGCGCCAATGCGCCTCTTTTGAGTTTGCCTACTGTTTCTGCCATGATTTTTGCCTCTCTTTCATGCTTCAATTGTGTATTGGGCGATAATTTGTAGCTGATATTGCACGCCGTCAAGTGTATTTTCCTGGGGAACACTGTAAAGCATACCGTTTTCAGCTGTGATTTTTGTAATTATACCGTTATATTCCTGACCGTCGATTACACTTGTAACCTCTCCGCCTGTCTGAGTGCGTATCCAGTGACTTAATTCAAGCAGTGCGGAGCTGTTGTTCAGACGTTCATAATCGTTGATTCCGCTGTAGGTCGTATACAGTAAAAAAGTGTGCTGCCGGGTCTGATTCCCGAGAATGTCCTCAGCAACAAGGTTGTCTCCAGTCGAGGACAGCCCGTAGCTTGTCGGCTCAGGGTCGGCAAAATCAACATGCACCTCATTACACACCTCTGATATTTTCGGAAAACTCTGAAGGATCTCCCTGACCTTTTCGATTATGTTCATTTAACCTTACCTCCTGCAATCCGAGCTGCTCCTCCAAGAATAGCCTCGACGTGATTCTTTTTCATAACTTCAAACCACAGACGCTGCGCTTTATGATGCTTCACTGTGGAATATTGCAAGTCTCTGTCAGTCAGCACCTTTTTCTCACCTTTTTTCGCAAATGGAGAACCTGTAACGCTTGAAACCATGAGCTTTCCATAGTACTGATATCTGCCGTAGGGCGATAGAATAACAATACGTCCGCTGCCGATTTTCGTTCCAAGTACTGCGGCTTTTGCGAGAATATTGTTCCGAGAGGGAGTGTATTTCACCATTAGCCTTATACATTCAGAATCTATGAACTTTTGCACCGTATCAAATTTCATCGTGCTGTCCTTGCCAAAAGTCTGTTTCCAAACGAGGTTTACCTCTTGCTTTCGAGACCATATCCTTGCATTTTTCGGCTGTTTTTTCTTATTCGCCATAGTCTACCTCGCAGTCACTTCGATGTGTGGAAGCCCTCCGAACCGAACATCATTCAAGCTTTTGACAACGGCAAATCCAGGATAAAGTTCCCGGAAATGCTTCATGCTTTCAGATGACTTTTTCTGTGATGTGCAATCAAACTCAAAGTCTGATCCCCCCCTTACCGCAATATCGCCGTTTTTTGGGACATACTCATCGCTGTAAAGGTAAATCAGAACGCTATCTGAAATCTGGATTCCGTTTTTGCTGATTGCCGTCCCTCTGGAGTCGTTCCAGTAAACTCCTCTGACCGTATGGCGTGCGAACGTATCCTTTTCGTAGAATGTGCAGTCTGCATTTTTTAGCATCCTCACACCCCCGAATACAGAAGCCCTGTATTGCTCAGCCACTTGTATATACAGCTTCTCTGAGAGCCTGCAAGAGCTGTTTTCCGGGCTTCTGTTGATTCGTAAGACCTGCTCCATCCCTGAACACTCTCGGAGGATATACCGGTGTTGGGAAGCTCTGAAGCTTCGTCACGGAACATAAGCTCCGCAAGTTCACAGCAGCACTGCTTAACTTCCTCAGGGATGTCCTCTCCGCTGATATTGTCATAAGTGTAACGATCAATCAGCTGGGATGCCTGACGTGCATAATAATCAAAGGAGGCATTGATGACCGCCTCCTTTCCACACAGATAATAGTCCTTATAGTATGCTTCATCGGCATAAGCTTTCATGATACCGTCTCCTCATTTAGCCTCTTGTAATGACTCTTGCAATCGGAATAGCCTTGTGAGGGAAATATTCCTTAGTGCTCTCGTTAGAGTTTGCAAGCGACCATTTTGAACCTGTCTCGAGCTGTACATCAGTGGGTGAAATAATGGTCGAATCAGTCCATGAAATGCCATAGGGAGAGAATATCTTGCGCTGACGGCTGTAAAGTGTATCCTGACCGCCGTTCACCTTAGGATCTCTGTCTGTCTCATAGGGAACCTTTGCTCCGCAGTTTGTATACTCGATTGCTCCGTCGCCAAGGACATAGGTCGTATACTTTGTGTATGTACTATCGCCTTCCTCTACAGCTTCAGCAGGCATACTGTCATCTACGAGAACCGTTCTTCCGTTGAGCGTTCCGATAGTGAGATTACGGGTAATCCCGTCCTTGTCGGTGTACTTCAGATACTCGAGGAGCTGGAGGTTCTCAAGGTTTGTAGCAACAGCCGAATGCATGATTGCAAGACTGAATTTTGCCTTATTATCGCCAAGAGCCTTCTGCATCGCTGTATTGAGCGTTGTAGCGTCAAAAGTATTGGAGCCGTCTGCATTGGCTGAAATATCGTATGTGTGACCGTCGACGAATTCAAGATTCTTAGTTCCTGTCATGCTGAAAATTCCCTTGAGAGTACTGAGAAGTGTGAGCTGGTCTACATCATCCCAATACTCGCCTACCTGAGCACCTACCTGCTCAAGGAAATCCACTCCGCCAGTGATATCGTAGGAGAAGTCCTTTTCAACCCATGCAGCAGCTCTGCCAACCACAATACGCCCCTGAGTATAGGTCTTTGTAGTATTCGCCGTAATATTAGTACTGCCGTTGTAGTTCTGAGCAGCTCCGCTGATTCTGCCGTAAATAGGAATCACCGCATAATTTCCGCCAACCTGATCAGTGAAGCTCCCGGCAATATCCTGTCTAGACTTGATGGCTCTTGATTTGATAAGCTCGTTTCTGTTGAGGTTCGGTGTCTTATCGACGTAGGCTCCGAATACCTCTGCGTTAAAATTCTTTGAATCAAAAATTCCGGGCATAATAATTTACCTCCTTAGATGAGTGTGCTTACATCCGCATCGGGATGCTCATTTTTGTACTTCATTGCCTCGATGAGAGACATTTTTCCTCCGGGATTAGGAGTGCCTGTCGGGGCAACCGGATTGTAGATAGGCTCCTCGCTGACAAAGAGATAGTCAGCCTCAGTCTTTACCTTCCCGAGCGCAGCTGCGATATCCTCCGACTGATTCTTTGATGCCTTCAGCGCCTCGATATCGAGCAGTGCCTTTACTGATTTTGCATTTTTCGCATTGCTGCCGGAGATTGCAGCGTCAAGGACTGCATTGAACTCCATCTCTGCGATCTTCGCCTGATACTCGGACTCCTTCGCCGCAAGATCTGCCGTGAGGGACGTAATCCTGCCGTTAAGCTCCTTCACATCGACTCCCTCAAAGTCCTTAAGGGCTGTCTGGGCTGTCTCGAGCTGGGTCTTGTAGTTGTCACGCTCCGCTTCAAGCTTCTTTCTGGCATTGCCGATGTCGGCGCTGTTGATGTCCAGTACAGCATTTATCTGCTCCTCTGTCGCTCCCTCGAAGATTTTTGAAATGTCTTCTCTTTTCATAATTATTACCTCGCTTTCAGTTTGTTGGCGCAGTTCCTTTCTGCTTCGCTTGATAGTTTCTCGTCGTTCCGGACATATAAAAAGCACCTCTATAGGTGCTGATTATCTGAATATTTCAGGATTATCAGTAATTACCTGATAAATCCCCTTTGAGAACTGTTCTGTGAATTTCTCTTCATCGTAGTTATCACAGCCTTTGCAGTAGCTCATGATGATACCGTGCACCAGTTCATGAATAAATACCGTGTTCTGATATGCTTCATTCCCAGTCTGTGCGACCTTGATTTTCTGCTGTGTGAAGATGTGAACGCCGTCACACGCATCATTATCTACCAGGAACGGTTCTGTAGGACGTTCTACGGTATATTCGTAGCCGGCGATTTTCACTTTTTCGGGGATGTTCATCAGTCCACAAGCCTCCAGTCCTCAGCAAGCATGTCCGCCTGACTTGCAAGCCAACCAAGCTGCACACCGGATGTGCCGACAAAAGCAATAGCTTTATTTCCAATTGCGTCATGATTAGCATTTACGATTTCACCATTTGCGCTGGTATAGCTGATATAGCTTGCAAGTTCGATGTACTGGTTCTTGCCGTTCCATCCCTCACGAGCTGCCTTTCTGCCCTGCTTCAGAGCTTCAATTGCCTGTCCGAAATTCATAAATTATTCCCCCTTCACAACAAAATTTTCCCACTTTTTGTAAGTGTCAACATAAGTTTCGTTTTTATCGCCATTATAGGTGATTTCATAATACATGCCGTCTGAAACTGTTGTGCTTACTAATGCCTTGTTGTTCTGCAACGTTTTACAAGACCACACAATAAAAACATCGTCCTCTGTAATAGCTTTGTGATCTGTTTTGTCTGTGTGTTCATTGAAGTACTTTACAATGATTTTCTTGCAAAGATTTAAAAACTTGTCGTTAGGCATTAAATATAACCTTCTTTCTTAAATTTGGGCATAAGAAAACCGCCTTTTTACGGGCAGTTTCACCAATCAATTATATCAATTTCTGTTGCTATTTCATCAAGTGATTTGCCGTCAAAGAATGGCAAATTCATAACTTCATCAATGCTGTTTGCGCTGTAGGTGTTATCCCCACACCACATATCAAATTTATGCTGACTAAATGGGTCAACACCGCAGTTTTTCTCATTATACTCAAAAGTGAAATGGGAGCATATTTCACTAATTCTGCTTTTGATTTGTTGAGCAGTCATAATATATCTTCATTCTCCTTTCTTTCTATGTCGGTCAATTCTCGCGCTTCTCCTCTGATTAAGTTCCCATCTTTATCATAGAAATAATCGTGTGCATGCTCACCGTGTTTCCCGTAAGGATGTTTTTTGGGGTTACCATGGTTATTATTAGTAACCTGTTTAATTTGATTCCCATCATTACCATAATAATTACGGTCAATGCCACCTTTTTTATTTGTTTTCTGCGTGATACTGTTGGGCTCGCTCACAAGTTTGCTGTTCTTCACTTTAATTATAGGCTTTCCTGCGGCATTTGTCAACGGTTTTTTATACTTTCCGACCCCTATATTCCCCAGCCCATCCACAGTTACACGTTCCCTCTGCTGTGGGATTCCCATCGCCTCTGAGAACTGCGCATACTCATGCGAAATTGCCCGGTATCGGGCACGAGCGTTTATGATATCATCCTCATCAGCTCCGCCGTTTTGGAGTAGCTTTATCTCCTGACGCTGAGCACGCATGGTAGTTTCAAGCCTGCGCTGACGTTGTTGAGCCTCATATTTTGTATACGTCCTACTGCCATACTCGACAGGGACATTCTCCGCAGCATTCATTTCTGCGAGTTCCTCTTCCGTGTAGGTTGGCTCGGAGATCCCGGGGATTACCGGATAATAATCATGATAGCAGTTAGCTCCGCAGAGTCCGTCTACCTTACCGAGTCCGCATATCTCCTCGAGCTGACGGCGGGTATACCACTTCCCCTGCCATACCTGATGAGAGGGACGTGCTCCGGAATGCCATGTAACCTCGAACCAGTCAGTATCAAGCTCACGGGCATTATCCTCGTTGACCTTGGCTGCCAGCTGAGAAATTCCAATCATAACAGACCGTCTTGCTGCAACGTCTGCACGATTACTCCATCCAGATGCATAGTCCACAGAACGCAGCCCCGAACAAGTCATTTCTTTCACTGTGCGTTTCAGAACAGTATTATAATCAAACGCTCCGGACGCGATATCAAGCATTGCGCTGTCGAGAGTTTTCTGATAATAATCAGCAAGCCCCTCGAATTTCAGTGAACCGCCCGGCTGACGGACTGCAAATCCGAGCGACTGGGTTATATTCTGAAGCGTCCCTAGGGTCTGCTCCGAGACAGAGGAGATAAGCTGCTGCAAGCCGTAATTCTCCGCAAAGGGAACAAGTTCCTTTCCGACGGCGTTGTACAGCTCCTCACTGCGGATGTAACCACTCTCAACGGCGTTCCGATACAGTTTCTGCATTTCCTCAGGTGTGAAACCCAAAACCTCCTGAATCGCATCCTGAATCTCCTGACGGCTCATGCCGAGCTGGCTGAGACGTGTTATCTGCCAGTCAGCGGCTCTTGTGATTTCACCGTTGATTTTTATACGCCGGACTATATCCTCCATGATGCGCATTTCAAGCTCTCTCATCGGCTTGTTCAGCATCATGGAAATTACTTCGAGTTCGTTAGGGGTAAGCATTATTCAATCACTTCCGCCGCTTTCGGGAG
>JAFTPG010000128.1 GCA_017463375.1 Ruminococcus sp.
CGCTTATTTTTTCAAAACTTCCCTAAATATTACCATACATCCCAAAACGATTGACAAAGTTTTATAAGCTTGTTATAATAGAAAAAAGCGTAAATTTCCGAATATGAGGTATTTTAATATGATAAAAAAATTCATATCAATTTGTTCAGCATTTGTTTTAGTCAGCGGATTGTATGCAGCTAACGCTGTTAATGCAGCATTTGAAGCTCCTGAAATTACGATGAGTAATATTCCGTATATATATGCAGATGAATCCGACAGCATGAAAAATAGCTCAAACCCTGATCTTTATGCCCTTGCATCATCACTTGGAGCTGATACGGATTATCTTAACGTGGTAAATTATGTTCACGAGACTGTAGAGGAATTAAATAATGAATGTTACGTGGAATATCTGCATAATGCATCGAATGTTGAGGCATTCAGATATCCTGCATCAACATATTCTGCTGCGATTTCAGGCGGCAGATGTCTTGGAATTTCCATTTTGGAGATACTTTCGCATAATGGTTTTATAAATCCTTCTGATATACAATCGGGAGCTGAGAAGCTTTGCGAAATTAACCGCACTGCGGAATCTGATAAATTTATAACTGATTATCAGGCTTTGCAGGCTCATACTGAGCTTGATATCTATCAGCATTATCTGGCTTCAACACTTTCTTCTGATGAACAGATTGATCGTCTTATTGATCTTGCAGAAATGAATATGGCTGAGAAGGAATATTTTCTTATAACCTATCAGACAGACACAATTGCACATGCTGTTGTAGGAATAGGAATTACTGACGGTGAGTGGAACTATAACGAAATTAACTATGATAAATGTGTGCTGACTCTTGATTCGAATCTGAGTGATAAAGATGGAAATGCCAAAGGGTTTTCAGAGACGATGTGCATTTATATTAACTCTGCATCAAAGCAGTTTTATATTCCTGCTTATGAAAGCGGTTCTGAAGAAGAAATGCTCATTGTATCGATAGACGATGAATCCCTATTGAATTACAAAGGAACGCTTAGACCATCAGAGAGTGTTGAGACGGACTTATCATTGCTTAATAAAATTGAGCTTAATCAGTCATACAAAACAGATTACAGTATGGTGGTAACAAATCTTGATGGAACGCAATATAACGGCATTGAGGCTAATCTAAACCAATTCGGAAGTCTCACCAGCTCACATTATTTTCTCAGCGGCTCAAAATTCTGCATAGAATCCACACCATTTGAAACCGAATCAAGCAAAGCATATGGAATATCAATTACCGATACTAATCGCTGGATATATGCTAGCCTTGAAAATGCTGCAAAACTTATAGTTGAAAAAAATAAATTATCACTAATTAACAGAGCCGACACTGAAATGTATTATGATTTGTACATTAGAATGAATGAAGATGCGTATAATTTCACTCCGCACTATTCGTGGAATTTTGAAGGGGTTGCTGCCGATGATTTTAATGCAGAAGTAATAGAAAATGGTATACTCCTCAGCGGAAAAAATGGTATTAAAGCATGGATTACTATAAATGATATTTTATTTGATGAAAATGGCTATATTGTAAACGTTGAAGCCGATACAAAAACTGCTGCAGTAACTGCGGCAGGCAATGTGCTGATAACCTTTAATGAAAATAAACAGCTAAACTTTATGCTTGACAACAACGGCGACGGAATTTATGATTGCGAAGTCATGAAAGGTGATGTGGATTGCAATAATAGTATTAATGCTATTGATGCATCCTATGTGCTTACAGGTTATGCAGCTATACAGACCGGTAAAAATCATTATATAAATGAGAATTTAGGAGATTATAACAGTGACGGAAAAATGGATGCTCTCGACGCTTCAGAAGTTCTGACATACTATGCTAAAACTCAGGTTGAAAATATGCAGTAATTTTATTCGTTTAAGACAGCTCACAAAGGCTATTTTTCGGTGTTTTTCACATTTTGCCAGAGGTTGAGATAATTTGTTTGGTCAAGTCCCGTACGGGTCACCAGCATCAAAGCTCAGAAATGACGAAATATTGTGATTGATTTCACTGTAGCTGATTTCGCCGTGAATGGTGTTGAGCTTGCCACGAATACATTTCAGCGGACGGTTCTGCAGGAATATCCTGCAGAACTCCACCTCATTGATGGACTTGCTGTCAAATCATGTCGGGTAAGCCATTATGCCATGCTTCTCAGATATATTGGATAAAAACGCACACCTCCACAGAATAGAAGTGTGCGAATGATAGGAGTATACCATCAGTTCTGGTCTTTATTTGGTCATTATTGCTGCGAGAACTTATCATAAATCAGGGTAACTGTGTTTTCGTAAGTTTTTGTATTTTGGCGTAATATAGCCATATTTTTCATCCGGGAAACTCAGCGTTTTGATTAGATTCAGGTACAAAAACCGCATTCACTTGTTTTCAGGCAGATGAACGCGGTTTCTTTTTGTCTTGGAGAAACGGCTTATAGCAGTTTTCTATTCATTGCCGTCCTGCCGGTATTGAAGTGCAGTTACACCCACTTTTTCCTTGAACTGCCTCATAAAATGGCTGCAGTCACCATAGCCGCAGGCATAAGCAATTTCCTGTACTCTGAGGTCTGTGTGCAGAAGGAGCTGTTTTGCCTTTTCGAGACGTGCCTCGATCACATCTTCCTTGAAACCCATGCCGAACTCTGACTTATAGATGCGCTGAAAATGGCTTGTGCTGATTCCGATGGTCCGGGAGGCTTCAGAAATATTCCAGTCCTTCTGTGGTGAAGCGCTGATCTCCCTGCGGAGACGGTGCAGGCGCTCCTTGTAATTGCCGGTCATGATGGCAGCAGCCTCAGTTTTCTGCAGGATGGATCGCTGCATCTTTTCGATAAACATATCAGCCTTGCTGATTTTGTCGAACTGTATGGGGCTGGCTTCAATTATAAGCTCAGGCATCTGCAATTGCGGAACGCTGCCCTGCATATACTGTATTTTCTGTTCAAGCTGCATAATGCGCTTATGTGTAAGCTGTTCTGTATTATCATCAGAAACGGGTAAAATCACGGCAAATACATTGTCCTGCAAACGGCAGAGAAGTTCGTTTTCGCCGGAAGAAAGGCGAAGTGCATTTGCTGTCATAAGCTCAGATTCAGTGCCGAGCTGCTCGGAAATATTGTTTTTCTGAACATGTGCGATAAGTATACACAGATAATTCTGATCGTGCTGCGTATAGCCCGATGAAAAGTCAGACAAGCGCTCAAGCAGTCCGCGCTTATTGTAAAATCCTGTAGCATGGTCGAGAACGGACAGAGCTTCGATCTGCTGACGGACGTGTTCACGATATAATATTTTTTGCAGGGTGTTAAAACCGTTGGCAGCGGCATTGCACCAGTTCATGAAATGCTCGTCGAAGCAGATGTTCTGTGCATTATTATAAGTCAGCGCAATATATCCGAATATCTGCGAGCCGTGATGCAGAGAGGTAAATACTTTCAGCTGAGGTTCATGGGGAATATTCAGATCAGGCACCAGATCTTTGCATAGAAACGGCTGATTTGTTTCAGGCGCATCCTCAGCATTTCTTTCCAGAGCAAGAAGCATACGCTCAGAAAAGCCCTCTTTTCTGAATACAGCTGCATTTTCAAAATCAAAATGCCAATCCTCACAAAGGCAGATAGCATACTGTCTTACAGGTTTAAGGAGATAGGAAAATCTGTATATATTATTGACAAGTTCCTGCATATCAGCAGATTCAGTAATTGAAGATATGAAGTTGGAGGGCATGAACATTTTCTGCTCATAGCTTCGGGTTATAGTGCTGCAAATATAGCTTTCAATGTTCCGGTCAGAGTCCCTGAGTCGGGGAGAGCAGCCGCAGCTTGTTCCGTATCTGATATATTGCTGAGAAACAGGCTGTTTACATGCTTTGCCTGTCATCATTTCATAAAGGCGGCAGATTGCCATAAATCCAAGCTGCTTATCACGTCCGCATATTGTTGTGATTTTGGGATTGCTTAAAAAGGAATTCCAGCATCCGTCATAGCCGGTGACAGCGATATCCTCAGGAACAATAATGCCGTTTTCGGTCAGTGCCTCACAAAGAGCAACTGCCATCTGATCGCTTGCACAGACAACGGCGTCGGGCTTCGGAATTTTTCCCGAAGCAATATCCATGCCCAGCTGACGAGGCTTTTCTATCCAGAAATCTCCGTAAAAAATCATGCTTTCATCTGCTGTCAGACTCGCTTCCGTCATTGCTTTATAAAAGCCCTGTACACGTTCCATAGAATTTGCCTCGTTCGGGAATCCCGAAAGACAGTATATTTTTCTGCAATGATGCTCTTCAATAAGATGCTTTGTCATCTGAAACATGCTTTCCGTCTGAGAAGCGGTAATATATGGAAACCGCTGTGTTTTTTCGCCGATAACAAGACACGGAACAGATAATTTCTCCAGACTGTCATAAATCCTGTCACGGCACGCAGAATCAAGAAACCGCGGCGCATAAAATAATATACCGTTAAGTTCTGCCTGAAGAGGCAGCTGATAGATGTTTCTGTGGCCTATGATTTCAGGATAACAGCTGTATTCTGCTGCTGAATTGCAGGTATCGCAAAAGATCAGAACATCATAGCCCAGTTCCTTTGCCTGCATATAGATTCCCTGAATCAATTCCTGATCAAGAGAATCAAAGATTTCCGGAATAATCACACCTATTTTTCCGACAGCCTTCATGAATCTCCCTCCGTTTTAAGCAGATCATATATTACAATTATACCATTTTCCGGGAATTTGTCAAACGATTTGCAGCTGTTTCAAAGACATAAAAAAGCATCTGTGCCCTAAAAAACACAGATGCTTTTCTGATTTGTCCCATTTACGGAAGGAATGTATAAACCCGTCAGACGCTGTGCAGAAGCAGCGACAGAATTTATCGGAATTTACTTACGATACTTTCTCGAAGTACCAGTTCTGGCAGGCATGGCCGGTCAGTACCCATTGCTGTACATTTGCCCCTGCGCCTGTTTCGGCATTGATAACCTCTACGCACTTTGTTTCGTCAGAGCACTTTGTAAGTATTATATACGAGCCGTCCGGATTTCGTTTCAGCCTGAATTTCTGAGCGTCAGCTCCGTTGGAAGTCCATATCTGTACATTGGCACCATTAGTATTTGCTCCGTCCGCAACATCAAGATAAGCCGTGGTTCCGTTGGAAAGCTGAGAAATGATGTAATAATAGCCGTCACCGGCGTCCTTGACAGTCCACAGATTATTTGCCTTTGAAGCGACAGTACTGTACTGCTGAACATTCGTACCATCAGCAGTCCCTGATTTATAAACATCGAGACAGCGTCCGCTGTTGACATTGCGTACAGCATAAACCGCACCCTCTTCCAGCGCCGGCTCGCCGATATAGCTGATATCCGGTGTTTCCGGCTGCTGCATGCCATATCCGAGGAAGTAGTCAAGCATATTTGACTGATAATAGCCCTTTGCCGTCATGCAATTTCGGTATGCAGGATTCTGCGCCAGGCAGTAAATTCGTTCGTCAGTGGGAATATTAGTGGTGTAGATGACAAGCTCATCAGTATCATAGTTGACCAGTACGCTTTCCTCACGCCAGTCGCCGATGATGTCGCCATGAAACATGCCTACTCCTCGTTCGCTTCCGCTTGCATTGTAAATCTTCCATGTAGTATCGACACGCTCAGTACCCTTTGTTTCGTAATTCCACTTTTCGATCTTACCCTCGTTGTAGGACTCGCTGAACACATCGCCGTCCCAGAAGATGCGGAACACAGGATATGGAGTAGTATCATTGATCTTGTCATTATCCATGGAGTACATACCCTGGAATGACCAGCATTCAAGGCCCTCATAATTCGGGTCGATATCGCCGACATTACCTCTTCCCACGTCGGCAGTGCCCTCTGCTGCGTAGTGCTCCCAGATCAGCTCGCCCGTGGAGGCGTTGTAGAAGTATTCAAGCAGACCGTTTGCATTGTCCTGCTGGATGCCGTAGCCCATCATTTCTGTGCCGTTGTTTGCATTTTCAAAGGAGCCTACATACCAGCGGTCGCCGTGAACAACATTGTCCACTGTATAGCGCAGACTTCCGTCGCCGTTGAGAGCGTAACCCATGTGGAGGACCTCGTCCTTACCGTCATAGTCAACGTCGGCTACACGGATCTGATGTGCCTCCGCACCGTATGCGCCTGCCTTCCACTGCTGGATAAAATCACCGTTTTCGTATGTATATGCCACATTGTAGCTGTTGAAGGACTTGTCATCGTTGCGGTTCTTTAACCAGCAGATGAGACTGGGCTTTACACCGTCAAGATAGCCGATCTCCATCATGCAAGCCTTTGGACCTGCTTCAATATAATCATCGGGAACAGGAGCTGTATCCTGAAGCGCACCGGTCATGCCGTCGATAACTGCAATAGCCTGACCATTTGTCACACTGTTTGAATATACTGTTCCGTCGCCGAAGGTAACTCCGTCCGCAATACGAACCATGACCTCTGCATATCCGTCGCAGTCGATGTCATAAACTGTTGCGCCGTCCCACATACCGACATCAATAGTAGATGCGCCCGGCTCGATCTGATATCTGTCCGTGCTGTTATAGCCCATGTCAATAGTCCAGAGACAGGTACCGTCATTCAGGTAAGCCTCGAGCTTCTGGGTTTCCTCATCAGTTCTGTCGATCAGGTAATCGTATGCGCCATCGCCGTTGAAATCGCCGACCCAGACAAAGTGAACCGTACCTCCGTCATTGATCGGAACGGTAACATAAGCGCCTGCGCCCTTATTGGCAGGCATAGTATAGCTTCCGTCAGTATTCTTTTCAACGCCGTTATAAACTGTCTTTACAAAGTAGGTATTGTCCTTTGTAAGGTCAGCCGTATTGTCTGTGTAATTGGTTCCGCCATAGAGCGGCTCGCTGTTGAGCTTTACAGTTTCGCCGTCAGTTGTTCTGTAAACATTGAATCCTATGTCACTCTCATCCGAAGCAAGAAGCCTCCAGCTTATAAAAGCTGCATTTCCTGTACTTACCGCAGCAACGCCCCTGTCAAGCTTTTCCATCATACGGCTGCCTGTGAGAGTTCTGATACCGTCATACAGCTCAGGCTCCTCATAGGTGTAAGCAGTTCCGGCAGGGAAGCTGTCAGTTTTCCTGAGCAGATAGTCCTGCATTATGCGAACATCATCAGCGTCAAATGCACCGCTTTCATCAAGGTCGCAGATTTCCTTCTGTATATCTGTCATTCCGGCTGGCTCTGCACAGTATCTTTTCATAATGCACAGATCAAATATATCCAGCCGGCTGTTCCCGTCAAGATCGCCATAATAATAGGTTTGCGTTTCAGCAGCGGAAGCAGTGCTGCCGGCTGTGATTTCCGTTGGAATAATGCCTCTGCATTGTATAAAGGCTGCCGCCGCCGTAAACAATGCTAAGGTCTTGCGTCTTAGACTTCTCATAACAATTCCTCCCGTATTGATCTTTATATTTCACGGATATCTTTTACTATATTCTAACAGAAACTGCCCGGATATACCATGTCGTTTTCATCCATTCTTATTGCATTTTCGCTTCTGAAAAGAACAGTAAGTTACGCAAATCAATTTTCAAAAAATGATGTATCATTGCAGACAATTCTTGTAGGGTCGACCCTCGCGGTCGACCGAAGTGACGTTAAAATTCACCTACGGGCAGCCGCAAGGGCTGCCCCTACAGTCGGATAGCGTAATACATAAATCATTTAAGTTTAAAAATTGATTTGCGTGCAGTAAGTCCAACTAACTGGACACCTCTGAGAAAATATGATATAATACAATATAATCTGAGAAGGAGCTTGAGATGAAAAAGAACACATACGATCACATCAAGGATACTGCAATAACAGTCATTACACTGAGTTTATCTTTTATAATCAGCCTGCTTTTTCAGTATGTATTTGAAGTGAGGGAGCATGTAACGACTGTATTTGTATTTGCAGTGTTTCTGATTTCTTTTTTTACAAAGGGATATGCTTACGGAATATTGGCTTCCTTTGTTGGAATGCTTGCAATAAACTATGCCTTTACGTTCCCGTATTTTGCTTTTAACTTTATAATTCCTGTAAATCTGATCTCAGCTATAGTAATGGTCATTATTTCAATATTGACCAGCGCTCTTACGACAAAACTGAAACAGCAGGAAGCCATCAAAGCGGAGGGTGAAAAGGAACGTATGCGGGCAGATCTGCTGAGAGCCGTTTCCCATGATCTGCGGACGCCGCTGACTACGATCTATGCGTCAAGTACGACCCTGCTTGAAAACAGCACGGCACTGACGGACGAACGAAAGAGCAAAATTGTCGAGGGCATTAAGGAGGATTCCGAGTGGCTTATACGCATGGTGGAAAACCTGCTTTCGATCACCAGAATCGACAGCGGCAGGGTAAAGATCATCAAAACGCCGACAGTGCTTGAAGAGCTTGTTGATTCCGTAATTCTGAAATTCAGAAAGCGCTATCCTGCACAGGAGGTCGGTATTGAGATTCCGGAGGATATGGTCATCATTCCGATGGATGCCATTCTTATTGAACAGGTACTCGTAAATCTTCTTGAAAACGCAGTTCGGCATGCAGCCGGCATGACAGAGCTTTCACTCCGGGTGTTTACTGTGGGGAATCGTGTGATTTTTGAAGTTGAAGATAACGGCTGCGGTCTTGCACCGGAGCATCTGAAAAACATCTTCAGCGGTTATTATGAACGCAGGGAAGAGCTGGCGGACGGACAGAAGAAAAATGCCGGCATAGGCTTGTCTGTGTGTGCAGCGATCATTAAAGCTCACGGCGGAGATATCCGCGCCGAAAATGTCAGAACAGGAGGAGCGCTGTTCCGTTTCACACTTGATATGGAGGAGACAGACAGTGACGAATAATAAGTACAAAATACTGCTTGTTGAGGATGAAGTGAATATCAGCAACCTTGTTGCGGCAATGCTCGAAGCAACAGGATATCAGGTGCTTCTGGCGGAATCCTGTTCCGCAGCCAAGCTGCTGTTTGCGTCGCACCTGCCGGATCTTATCATTCTTGATCTTGGGCTTCCGGATATGGACGGTATGGAGCTGCTGCGTTTTGTGCGTAAGGATTCTCTGACTCCCATTATCGTATTATCTGCCCGTGCGGAAGAAAACGATAAGGTATCCGCTCTGGACAGCGGTGCCAATGACTATGTGACAAAGCCCTTTGGCTCAGCCGAACTTCTTGCCCGCGTCAGAACAGCACTGCGGAACAACCGTTTCAGCTCCGATGAGGGAAGATTGCCGGGCGGCAGATTCATACTGAGAGAGCTTGAGCTTGACTATGACGCCCGTCAGGTGTTTATAAAGGGGCAGGAGATAAGGCTTACACAGACAGAATATAATATTGTAGCATTCCTTTCGGAAAATTCCGGTAAAATGATGACCTATTCCTCGATAATCAAAGCGGTCTGGGGAGGAAGCGCATGCGAAGGCAGTATAAAGAAGCTTCAGGTCAACATGGCGAATATCCGCAGGAAATTCGGCGCAAAGCCGGGCGAAAACAATTACATCATCAATGAGCTTGGCGTTGGCTATCGTATGAATGGGTAGCAAAGCGCAGGCGTGTTCACATAGACTTAATCTTTACCATGTCTTAACCGGGAATATGTTATAATGCAAAAGTGTCGATACAGATACCGATCTGTGTTTTTATTATATGTAAAGGAAGTTGAGAGAATGAAGTCAGAAAGTCTCACTAAAAGCAGGCTGTTTCTTTGGCTGTTATGGTTTTTTGAAGGTGCTGTTGTCGGATTCGGAGCAATTCTGCCCGGAGTCAGCGGCGGAACGCTCTGCGTCGCATTCGGAATGTATCGTCCGATCATTCAGACAATGTCCGATATCAGAACAGGAATAAAGAAACACGGCGCTATGCTCGGTATATTCATACTTGGAGCTGCGGTCGGGTTTATTGGTTTATCCGGTCTTGCGGCTGCACTTCTGGAAAAGAATACCGCACTTGTAACCTGTGCTTTTATAGGCTTTATTTTAGGAACATTTCCGGACTTGTGGAAGGATGCAGGAGCTGAAAAGAGAACAAAAGCTTCGTTTGTATCGCTTGCTGTCTGTTTTCTGGTGATGCTCGGAGTTCTTGCAGTATTCAAGACGCAGCTCTCAATTACCGTTGCTCCAAATGTCGGCGGCTATCTGCTTTGCGGCTTGCTATGGGGACTCAGCTTTGTTGTTCCCGGACTCAGTTCATCGTCCCTGCTTTTATTCTTCGGTTTGTATCAGCCAATGCTCGAGGGAATTTCGGGTCTGGATATGAGCGTGCTTATTCCGATGGGAATCGGAATGGCTGCCTGCATAGTGCTTCTCTCGAAAGCAGTAGGTGCTGCATACAGGAAATATTATTCGATCGTATCACATGGCGTCCTCGGAATCGTTGCTGCAACGGCTGTAATGATCTTCCCTGCATGGGACGGATCACTGTCGTCAGGTGCTGTCAGACTCCTGTTCATACTGGGCGGAGCAGCACTCTCGTATATGTTTACCTGTATCTGCAATAAAATCAAGGCTGGCAATGAGTAGGTTTGATCGATCTTACGGATAAATTGTTGTTTGGCGGGGGGATTCTCGTAACCTGCTGGGGAAAACCTTTCTGAGGAAAGGTTCTTCCCTCAATAGGTTACGAAGATCCCCCCGCAAAATAATAATTAACAACGTGTAGGGGCGACCCTTGCGGTCGCCCGTTGGGGTGCGTTATATTCGGGTTCGGGCGACCGCAAGGGTCGTCCCTACGATATATGATGTTAGAATGTGTAGCCCTTCACATCGCCAAACAATAATTTATCAAAGCGACCGCAAGGGTTACCCTACGGTATACAATCGGAGACGGCATATGCTGTTTTGTAATAGTCATGCATACAGGCAAAGCTGAAATGACGGAAATACGTCGTTTCAGCTTTTTTATCATACCCCGGAAGCTTTCCGGCAGTTATTCTGAACCTATTGCTGTAGCAAAGCAGACAAATTTCCAGGATAAATATTGTTAGTATTCACGAAAGTAAATACTATTTGAAAATATTGACTTTTTCAACAAATAATGGTATAATTCAAATTGAAATGTGGTTTGAGCTTTGTCTCATTTTCAAACCAACTAATTCTGATTCAATAAAAATGTCAAAAAGTTTCCCGTCAGCGGAAACGGAACGTTCACATTATGTTTGTAAAGCAAAGGGGCTGTTCATCTGTACAAGCCGATCCTGAAAAGAACAGCGTCTTTTGATTGTACATATTAATTACCGCATTTTGTGCGGTAAAAAGAGGTTTCATTTGGGTTCTCTCAAAATTACCCTTAAATTTTATACGAGGAGCAAGCAGCGGATTCTATATCTGCTGCGGTGATGATTATGTCTTGGATTAATCCTACACCCGATGAGGCGGCAGACGGATATTATGCTTCTAAACGAAAGTACAGTGAAGCGGCAAGCCAGCGCTATGCCTCACAGAGAGCTGAAGAGGGCTATCGTGCGGAAAGATCCCGTACTCTCGGAGCAATCGCTTCGTGTGCGTCGGATAAAATCAATTTTGAGCGCCGTATCGAGGATCTGGAAAAAATAATCGGAATGATGCAGGGTACAGGCGGCTTTTTCAGCGAGGATGTTCCCGGTGCTATTTCAACTGCAAATTCTTCACTCGCACAGGCTGATAACAGCTACAGAAGCTGCATAAAGTGCGACAGCCTTGCAGCACCGGATATGACTGATATTTTCAGAAATAAGGCAGTTGAAGAGGAACAGAACTCGGCAAGTGCGCTTCAGGGCTTTATAAGCGAAAAGGCAAGACTCGAACAGGCGGTTATAGAGCTTCAGGCTCAGATAAATGCACTCTCTGCTGCAGTCGATACCCTTTCACAGCAAATCAGATCGTGCAATGCTGAGCAGGCAAGCTTATCGAAAATTATGGCAGGCAGCGCTTATGATATCAGCCACTACAGAAGATATATGTAAGCTGTCGGAGGTGAAGTGAAATGCGAATAGAATTGAATTACGGCGGACTTATGTCGGGTGCGGCAATTTCCGGAATGACCACCGATTTCTCAGGACTCATCAGAAAAACTGAAAGCATGGTCGACGCTTTCTGTGCTGTTAAAAAACAAGTTCACTCCATGTCGGGCGGCGTCGGAAATCTCCGTTCCTCACTCGACAGCCTCGAGGCGAGAATCGCTATCGAGGAGGACAAGGTTGAGGCTATCAAGGAGGTCAAGAGAAAAACCGAGGACTTCATTGAGCTTACTGAACGTGTTGACGGCAGCGTCGCTTCTCTCGTCCGTAAAAATAAGGACGAGTTCTATAGGGTCAATCCCTGGGCAAGACCCCCTCAGGAAGAGGATAAGGCTTGGTATGAAAAGGTCGGCGAGTGGCTCAAGGAAAAGGCTGACCAGCTTAATGAAGCGTTCGACGCACTCGTTGACTTTGCGGTTGATGTGGCTAGTACTTTACATAAGATTGGGAATAGTATCAAACAGTGGTGCATTGATCATAAAGAAGCTCTTATTAAGATAGCAATTGGTGTTGCTGTAATAGCTGTCTCACTATTAATTCCCGGTGCAGGAACGATAGCTGCAGCAGCTATTACCATGGCTATTGCGGGAACTGTTGCAGGAGGTATCGGTGGAGCCATAGCATATGCTACAGGCAATAGCGATTCGAAAGGCGGCTTGTGGGGCGCAATATTTGATGGTGCAGCTGAAGGCTTCATGACGGGTGCAATTTCAGGTGCAATTTCAGGTGCGTCATATCTTGCGGCTACTAAGTTTTTAGCGAATCCGTCTGTGGTCAAGACAGGAGTGGATATAGTTTCTGCAGGCGGCGGTGAATTGGTAAATGCATTTATCAATGATGGTAAAGTAACTAAAGATGAGTGGGGCGGCATTATTACAAGTATGGCGTTTGCAGGAGTATTTAGTAAAATAGGAGGAGCCGATGATTGGTTTTCTACTACATCAAAGATGGGAGATGCGATTAATACCTTTACACATAATGTGAGAAATACTGTTAAAACATCGGCAAATACAGTGAAATTAGCTTTTAAGGATGTGTTTAGCGGCAGCTCAGCTAAAACTACAATATCTACTGCTGTTACTGATTTAAAGGACTTAGGAGGATTTTTGATATATAATAATGGAGCAATAGCAACAGAAGTTATGGCACCATTGTTACCTGAAACTGGAAAAGAAATTTTAGATTCAATAAGAGACGGCGCTATAGAGAAAGTTACTACAGCTATTCCATCAGCTGTGAAAAATCTAACACAAGACGTAGTTGTGGTTTTTCCGGGAGCAATTAGTGCTTTATCAGTATTTCACTAAGATATATACAATAAAAAACTAACAAGGAGTGATAACATGAACCAGCAGAACTACGAAGAAGCGATAGCGAATGCGGAGACAGCGTTTTCAAACGGGAACTACGAAACAGCGCTGACGTGGTTCAAGAAAGCGCTTGAGGAATCACCTGACGACCTGTATGCGCTTTCAAGAGCAGGAACGATGTGCGTACCGCTTGACAAATATGACGAAGCTTACGAGTATTTCGGAAGAGCCATGGAGCTTGACCCGGAAAACGGTGACAACGCATTCAATCTCGGAAACGCAATGTTCTTCAGAGGAGAGTTTGACAAGTCTCTGGAGCTTTATGCGGAGGCTGAAATGAAAGGCTGCAGCGAGAATGTTCTGCCTCGTCTGTACTACCAGATGGCATTGCTTTGCAGTGCAAGACAGGACGTAAAGTCTGCGCTTCTGAATTTCAAAAAATACGAGGATGCGGACAAGACCAATACAGCGTCAATGAATCCCGACGTTATTTCCGAGAAGCTTGCGCTTTATATGATGATTCAGGACTACGAGAATGCGGCAAAATGTGCCGTACAGTGGATAGCTGTTTCACCGTCTGAGCTTCGTGGATATATGGTGTATTTCGGTCTGCTCATGGCAGTCAGAAAGCTCGACGAGGCTGAAAAGGCTCTCGACGATGCCGATAAGTATGCCGAAACAGACGCAGCAGGAAAAATCTCAATCGCAATTCAGAGAGCTGCGCTTCTTGCCGCAAGAGCAGAGGCTGACGAGAGTCAGCGTGACGCTTACTATCAGCAGAGCTTCGAGCTTCTCAATGCGCTTTCAGTCGATGAAAACGCAACAGCTCAGCAGCGCAGGGAAATCCGTACCGCTTTTGCAGAGCTTTGCATGCACATGAAGAAGTATGAGGAGGCAATCAGTGCAGTTATTCCGCTTCTTCCCAAGAACAGCGACGCGAAGCCTCCCGTTCCCGAAGCACCGGCTTATGAGGAAACAGACGATTACCTTACTGAGGATGATACCGAGTACATGATCGCCGAGGATGTCGCAGCAATGGAGGAAAAAATTTATTCCGGTGAGCTGAGCGATAATCTGGGCGAATATGCCGAGGAATATTACGATGAAAACGGAGAAATCGTAAGAGAGTATCCCGACGGAATGTTTGAACAGCCTGTATACGCTGAGGATTCTGACGAGGAGATACAGTCTGATGCAGCTCCTGCAGAGGAAGCTGTCAAAGGCGGATATGACCGTCTGTACTTTATCCTTACTTCCTGCTATGCGGCTCTCGAGGATTACAGCAGCTGCGTTGTGAATGCGGGAATCCTCAAGCACAGCGAGAATCAGTATTACGAATTCTTCGGTAAATATGCCGAGGCATTCTCAATGAAGAAGCTCGCCGACGCAGGAATCAGCTTTACTGCAGAGGCTGCCGAAAAGCAGTACGCCGAGGTTATCGCATACTTCAGAAGCAGAATGATAAAGGGCGGCAGCAATTATGCCGTTGTGTTCCGTGCGAGAATGTATGCGGAGACAGGTAAGTTTGCTAAGGCAGATGAAATGCTCGGACTCCTGCCTGCTTCGGAAAAAACAGCAGTTGCAGAGTACGTTGAGCAGTGCAAGAAAGAGTCCCAGAGTATGTAGTCTCAAATTAATTAATTATTGGAGGTGGATAAATGGGAAGTTGGCTGGTTGATGACATAATTCTGGACGAGTCGGCATTTTCAGAAGCAATTTCCGGTTTTGCGGATCTGAGTACAGAATTGCAGAATCTCAGGAACGATATCGAGGGCTTGCTTGCGGTGCTCAAGACAGGATTTGATACTCCTGCCGGACGCAAATTCATAAGCTCCTGCGAAAAAAACCTGCTGGAGCCGCTGGACCGCCAGAAGCTTGTTCTTGAACACATCTCCGGAACCTTGAAGGAAGCTAAGGGTTCATATTCAACAGTATTCACGGAATACGAAGAACTCAACGCTGCAATCAATTCTTATCAGTTTTAAAATGTTTAATCAGGCGAAAGCCTTAATTTGAAAGGAGTAATTTCACATGGCAACTATTCTTACAAGCGCAATTATCGAAAACGCAAAGGGAAGTGTTGATACATATGTCAGCACAGTAAACGGACTCAACGATGAGCTCGACGCAATCATCAACACACTCACATCAGCTAACTTCAGCGGTGACGCTTCAAACGGCTACAAGGAGTTCTACACATCAAAGGTAGTTCCTGCACTCACAGAGAACCTCGTAGACCAGGGCTCATCACTCACAGCTAGCATCAAGACAATTCTTGAGAACATCCAGACACAGCTTCTCAACACAGTTGACCCGCAGCTCGGCGAGAACAACCGTAACCCCGGCGTATAATCACAATTGACTAAAACGGAAATATAAAGTTTAAAGGAGAAATTAATCATGGCAGATATTATTTTCAGATACCCCGAAATGAGAAAGGCAGCATCAGACATCAGCGCACTTGCTGCAAGATACCAGACAGCTGCAACAAGCTTTGAGAGTGACTTCCTCGGCGCAATCGGCGGATGGGAAGGCGACAGTAAGGAAAAAATGTCAGCATTTATTTCCGGACCCGTTATGGAATACATGGGCACAACAGTACCTGAGCTTCTTAACGCTCTTTCTCAGATTCTCGAGGAGAACGCTAAGCAGATGGAGAGCGCAGATACTCAGATTGCAGAGAATATTCCTAGTTCACTGGGTTAAATCAGACAGTATACCGCACAAAGCACAGTCTATGTGCGGTATTCTTTATATTGAAGGCAGCACCGTATAAAGCACGTCCAATGGCTTTGTACGATGTTTCCTGAACAATTCTTACCGATAAGCGAGGTCTTATGGAAAACAATAAAATTACCCTTTCCGATGAGGAAAGATGCAAAGAATTATTTGAATATGAAATGACTGAGGTTGTGATGCAGCTCAGAGGTGAGTTTGCAAAAATCAGCGGTAAGGATATGAACGTTGACGTTGACAGTATAGAGGTCGGCAAGCCCGATATAAATTCGGAAATGCCCGAAATCAGCGTTGAACCGCTGAAGGTTTCTGCGGATCTCGGCAGCCTGCATAAGTTTGAACCGGCAAAGCTGCCCGAAATCACAACACAGCAGATAACCGCAGGAAAAGCAGCTGCATATATCAAAAAAATCAAGCCTGTGGAAATGAACGCTTGCGAAGCAGGAAAAATCAGCGTGAACTGTCCCGAGGTGCGTAAGGCTGCTGTGCCTGAGCTGACGTCAGTTCATATTGAGAAAATCAAGAATGTAAATTACAGCACTCCCAATGCAAAGGTCTCTGTGACTGCTGCGGATATAAAGGTCGGCAGCATGAACGTAAAGCTCAGGGAGAACAAGCCCTTCAAGGCTGTCAGCATGCCCGAGGTGAAGGCAGAGCCTTCAATGCCGAAGATTCCGTCAGCAGCGTGCAGGGCGGAAATCGGTCAGAAAAATGCCGAGCTGAAGAAATTTGCCTTCCCGGAAGTGAGCTTCAGTCCCGTAAACGGAGAAAAGCTCTCCAATACAGGAAGCGTGAGCATTGAAAGAGTTTCCTGCAATGCCGAAATGCTCAGAGGTCTGCACAAGTTCGCTGTGAATGCTCCCGAGACGGTGAGCGTCGGAAAAATATCAGCAGCTGTTCCGCAGACATCGTCGGCTAAGGTCGGCTATAAGGCGG
The DNA here is from genome assembly GCA_017463375.1 of Ruminococcus sp. Taxonomy (GTDB): domain Bacteria; phylum Bacillota; class Clostridia; order Oscillospirales; family Ruminococcaceae; genus Ruminococcus. The sequence goes on from JAFTPG010000128.1 coordinate 17,039, forward strand.
CGTCGGCAGAGCCTGCGAAAATTACGGCTTCTGTTCCGCATATCGGCTCAGCGCCTGCTTATACTGCGGAAAATATCAGCGTAGCTAAGATGGAAGCCTGCGTTCCCGGACTTGCACAGATGAAGATAGGCACTGAGCTTGCAGCCGAGGTAAGTCCCATTAATGTGGGGTATCCGTCGGTTGTGAGAATTACGCCAAGGGAGTTTAATTACCGTGGGGTTAAAAAAGAGACGGAGTTCAATGTAAATGTGCCCGAAGTAAAAATCGGTGAGCTTCCGTCAGTCAGCGTCGGAGCTTTCGCAATCAAGGCGGAGGTGCCCGAAATAAAGCCTGTCGTATTCAGAAACGAAGCTGCTCCGGCAAAGGAAAAAGCAGAGGTTCAGGCTCCTGAGCTGCCGGACATCAACGCTATGGTCTCATCCTTTATGGAGTCATTCAGCATATAGCAGACAAAGGATTCCCTGTCAGGAGAAATCGGTTTTCTGCACAGCCCCAGTGCGCTGTGCGGAAAATGTGATACGCAAATTTATACAGAAATGAAGGAAGCTGCATGAAAAAATTTATTACTGTTTTAACTACAATCATGGTTGCTTTGTTTCAGACGCATATTCTTGTAATGGCTGAGTCTGGAACTCAGCCATTACAAGTTTACTTTTCTGATGACGGAAAAACTATGAATATCTTTCTTTCCGAGACTCTGGATGAAAATTCGGAAATTCTGATAGGCGGTGAGACTCTCCCGGCAGAAGTAAAGAATACGGATATACAGGTACGCACTGTGTTTCTGATAGACAATTCAACATCTATGCCCGCAGCGCTGAGAGATGAGCTGAAAAATGCAATAAGAAGCTACGTTTCCTCTATGCCTGCAAACGAGACCGTTAAAATCGCAAGCTTTGATACGGATACGGAAATCCTGGCAGATGAATTTTCAAACGACAGCGAATTCATAGATTATGAGCTTTCAAAGGTTCCGTTTGACGGTCAGGCAAGCCTCGTTTACGACGCTCTGCTCAATATCATAAATTCGTCGGATGAAAGCGGAAGCTTCTATAACCGTACCGTTCTTATCACGGACGGCATCGACTCTGTGGGAGGTACCTCTTTCGACTTCCTGAGAACGGAAATCGACGAAAACAGCAGATATCACGTTGACGTTGTTCAGGTGAACAAAAACGATACCGAGGATGTCAACCTGAAAGCTATAGCGTCACTTGGCTCGAATACATATACCTTCTTCAGCAGCGGAAGCGACCTCAGCTCGCTCGTTACACCGAATGTGTCAATGATGAAGGTTCAGCTCACAGGCACTGTGACTACGGGTGAGCTTAAAGGAGTTACAATCAAGAACGGTTCGCAGAATATCCAGATTGGCTCTGTCCTGTTTCCGCAGGTGGAAATCCCGACCGAGCCGCCTACCGAGGTGAAAACTGCTCCCGTAACGGAAGCTCCGACAACTGTGGTTACCACAACAACTGCCGAGCCTGAAAAAAACGAGGATTCGGGCAAGCTCAGCACAGCTGCTCTTATCGCAATAATCGGCGGAGGAGTGCTCCTTGCGGCAGGTGCGGTGACTTTCATTATTATAATGCGTAAAAAGAAGAAAAACAGCGACCGTGTGGTTTTTGTCAGAATTACAAAGGACTCACATACCGACCAGACAAGCTGCGGCGACGCAACATGGTCGTTTGCTCCCACAGGCGAGTTCCGTGTGGGCAGAGAGGCAAAGCCTGTTGAACTCAACGGTACTGCTCTTCCGGTCAATGATATGGTGATATGCGAAACCGAAAGCTCAGAGTATCACGGAAGCATCGGAAGAAATGCCTTTGCTCTGAGGTATGACTGCGTGAAAAAGGCTGTCATGCTTACAAATACCGCAAAGAAAGCTACGTTTTCAGTAGTAAAGAACGGCACTTCAATCAAGGTCGGCGGCGGACAGAGTGTTGAGCTTGAAAAGGGTATGAAGATAGAGCTGGGAAGCTATACGGATATTGAAATTCTGAAAATCAAGAAGTAATTTCACAAAGTACGGAGGCACTATGGAAAGTAATAAGCTGCTTATCGGCGTTCAGTTCTGGGACGGAAAAGGAATTGACGCTGTAATCGAATTGATTGTGCTCAGGGATTCAACGCTGAAGCAATTGTTTGACGGAATAAAGTACGGATTGGCGAAAAAGCCAAAGGACAGCGTATACGGTCAATGCAGACAGCTTTTTGACCGCTGTGTAAGCGCTGTTGACAAGAACGGAGTTTACCGTAAAATCACGCTTACATCGCATAACGAGTCGCTCGGAATGGAGATGGATTCCCGCAACAGAGTAATTCTGTGCGAGTCCGATTTGCAGGAGAAGCTCGAGGATATAGGCTTTATTTCCTCTACCCGACTTGTTTTTGACTATACCGAGCAGTATCAGTCCTTCAGTATTGATACGTCAATGATTATCGACGCATTCAGTCCCGAGAAAGGGCAGTCTGATATCGTGTTCCCCGAGTATAACATCAGCACCCGTCAGCTGTACAAGTTTGATACCGAGCCGGTGGAAATCGTTCCGCCTGCCGAGCCTCCGCAGAAGCAGAGTCAGAGCCTGCTTACAACACTGCTGCCGTCGCTTCTTATGATTTCCTCGATGGTGCTCATAAGAGGTCTGATGTCGAGCGGAAACTCCGGAATGTCAATGATTGCGCTCAGTGCGACAATGGGCGGAGTAACGCTGCTGACAGCCGTTATGAACTGGTTCATGCAGCGCAGAAGCCACAAAAAGAAGGTCAGGGAATGGCGTGAGCAGTATGAGGCTTACATCGCCAAGACTATCGACGAGATAAATAACCGCAAGCTGGCGGACGCGCAGAAGCTTCATCAGCTGTATCCGGATGTGAACGACATCGTAAGCGGACGCAATCCCGAGCGCAGTGCAAAAAGCGTTTGCGGTCATATATTCAGCCGAAGCTGCAATGACGAGGACTTTCTCTCGGTGCGTCTGGGAGTGTCGGACAATATCGAAAACAAGTTCGAGATAAAGGGAAATTCAAAGGACGTTGTATTCTCTGCTGCGAATTTTATGTGGCTGGACGATACGATTAAAATTTCTATTCCCGAGGACAAGAACTACCGTACTACTCAGGACAAGCAGCTGTATCTGACAAACCTGCCTAAGTTCATTTCGGGTAAGTACAAGTATATGAGCGAGGCTCCTCTTGTCTATTCGCTGAAAAACTGCGGTGCTCTGGGTATTGTTTCGCCCGAGCCGGAAAGCGCAGACTATCTGATTGAGCGTTTGATATTCGATTTGTGCTTCTATCATTCTCCCGATGACCTCCAGTTTGTGATTCTGTTCGAGCCTGCAAAAAACTGGAGCGAAATGGACAGACGTATAACTCCGTATAAGTTCCTGCCTCATTTCAGGGAGCTTCTCGACAAAAGAGCTCAGTTCGCTTTTGACGCAGAAAGCGCTGCTTCGATTTTCAGCTCGTGCTTCGACATAATGGCAAACCGCGTCAAAGAAAACAATGCTTCACAGGGAGCAGTTCTTCCGCACATCGTATTCATCGTCTACGAGGAGTACGGACTCAAGGAGCACGCATTTGCACAGTTTCTTCCCGAGGTTCCCGAGGCGGGAAAGCCGTTCGTCAATACTGCGGGAATCACCTTTATCTTCCAGAAACGCTATAAGGAGCACCTGCCGAGCTATTGTACGGATGTAATCACAATGCCCGACGACTGCTCGGGAGTTCTTGTTCCCCGTGAGGACGAGAATAAGAACAAGGCGTTCAGATACATTGAGTACAATGAATACGCCGGCAACCATGACCCGGATGTGGACGAATGGGTAAGGGAAACATACGGTTCCTATAAGATACTTTCGGCGCTCTGCTATTCAAAAATTGCCCAGAACGGAAAGGTTCCGTCAAATGTATCGCTGTTCGAGCTGTTTGACATCAAGGGCGGAAATATTGATATAGGCGCTCTGTGGGGCGAAAAGGACGGAAAGAGAGTCTATGATATCGTCGGCTCGCTCGGAGTTCCCATCGGCAAGACCGATACGGGAAAAACTTACCTCGACCTCCACGAAAAAGGCGATGGTCCGCATATGCTTGTTGCAGGTACTACGGGTTCGGGTAAGTCGGAGACAATCATTACCTATCTGCTCGGTCTTTGCTTGCAGTACAGACCCGATGAGGTCAACCTCATGTTGGTCGATATGAAGGGCGGAGGCTTCATCAAGCGTATCGGTACTCTGCCTCACGTTGTAGGCTCGGTAACCGACGTTGACGGCGACGAGAATGGTACGGGTGCTGCATATATGCTCAAGCGCTTCCTCGACGCTCTTGCCTCCGAGATACGCAGAAGAAAGATTCTGTTCAACTCAATGCACGTCGACAATATCAACGATTATGTAAAGGTATGCCGCAATATTGAAAGCCATATTGATTCCATCAACAACAGCTTCCCCAAGGACGAAAACGGAAATCCCAAGGAGCAGCTTTCTGAAAAGGAAGTAGCTGCCATCAGAAAGCAGGCTAAGGACGACGTTCTTACACATCTCATACTTGTCGTGGATGAGTTTACAGAGCTGAAGCGTTTCTCCTCCGAGAACGACGACATCGACTTCATCAAGGAGATCGCAACCATCGCCCGTGTAGGACGAAGCCTTGGACTTCACATCATCCTGATTTCCCAGAATATCGAGGGTGCTATTACTGATGAAATCCGAGTAAATTCAAGAGCAAGGCTCTGTCTCAAGGTTGCGACAAAGCAGGCTTCAAAGGAAATGATTAATACCGACCTTGCGGCAAGTCCCACAATGCCCGGAAACGGCAGAGGCTATCTGCTTGTAGGAACAGGTACAAGATTCGAGTATTTTCAGTCGGGCTATTCGGGTGCGTACGTTGAGGACAACGTTGAGGCTCCCGTTGAAATAGTCGAAGCAAGCAAGAACGGTGCAAACTCGGTGTTCTACCGTTCTTCAAAGGACAATACCGAAGCAAAGAAGCGTCTCAAGGAGCTTGAGGATCAGGGCAGACTGAAAAGACAGCTCAATGCGGTCGTTGAGGCTGTTATCGAGCAGTATGAGAATAACAGGGATAAGTACAGTACTCCCCACATTGTATTCCAGCCGCCGCTGCCCGATAAGATATACATTAATGACGGTAAAATCATGAAATATCACGACGGCAAGTACGAGCTTATGAAGGAGGTATGATACGGCTATGAATAATATCAACAGCAGCTATATTCCCGTTGGAATATACGACGACCTCGACAAGCAGGTGCAGCCGGTAGTGAAAGCCGATATTGTTTCACGCAATGCCATCGCTTTCGGAAATCACAGAAGCGGTAAGACAATGTTTCTGAAAAACCTGCTGATACAGCTTCACCGCAGGATTGACACTGAAAGAGGACGTGAGATCTATATTCTGGATTTCGGCGGAAACCTCGGAGATTACGGCGAGCTGAGCCTTGTTTCAGCCTGCTTTGATAACTCGAATGAGGAGAATATCAGGAGAGTGTTCAAGACAATCGAAAATAAAATCGACAGGAATACAAAAATCCTGAAATCCGACCGCTTTGCCGACGCATATTTCAGCGGCGCAGAGGAAAAGCCCGTACATATGATTCTGATGGTGGATAACGTCAATTCGTTTCTTGCGGATGAGCGCTTTACCTCTTATCAGGAAATGCTGCTCAAGTTCTGCCGCGACGGTCTGTCAAAGGGACTTACGGTTGTGTTTACCGCAGGAGATACCGCAGGCGGACTGGGAAGATATCTCAACAGCTTTGAGCAGAAATTCGTCTTTGAGGCTTCAAAGGAGCACTATCTCGAGCTTTTCGGACAAAAGGTCAGCGAGCCGATGAAAAATGCAGGCAGAGGAGTTACAGTCGTTGACGGCAAGCCAAGAGAGTTCCAGTGCTTCCTGCCGCTGCCGTGCGAAAACGAAAAGCAGGAGCTGAAAGACTTTATTGAAGAAATAAAGGATATCAAGGTTAAAACGGAAAAGCTCCAGGCATTCGGTCAGGAGCTTACTGTGGATAACTTTGAACAGTACTGCGCCGAAAGCGGATTTGAAAGCGAAAAGGCATTCAGCGAGCCTGAGTCAGTAATAGTCGGACTCGATTACTATGAGCATCTTCCCGTAAGGATCAATTTCAACGAGGCAAGAGCTATTGCCATCTACGGCAAGAAAAAATTCGGCAAGACCAATCTGCTTTCACATCTTATAAGTACAATAAGAAAAAAATACGAAAAATGCCGCTTTGTTTTTCTGGATGACGGAAGAAAACAGCTTCTGGAATTTCATGACGAGAATGATCCCGAGAGCTTCTATGTAAGCGAACTTGCAAAGTTTGAACAGATCCTTGTTGAAAAATGCAATGTTGCACAGAAGCCCGGTTATCCCGGAGCAAAGCCTGCACCGCCTCCGATGAGACCCGGCGGTGCTCCCGGCGCGAGACCGATCGGAGCAGGTATCGGTGCGGCAGGTCAGGGCGTGACGGGCGGAACAAGTCCTCTGCCGTCGGCAGCACCTGCTGCACCGGCGGTCAAGAGACCTGAACCTGCGGCAGAACGTGAGACTCCGTTTACAGTATTCGTACTGCAAAGCAAGTCGCTGTTCCAGAATAACGGAAAGCGCATCATAAAAAGCTATCTGTCGGAAATGACCGCCAATGCTGAGCAGAACAAGTGGCTGTTTATTTATTCCGATATGAAGAAAATTGCGGATAATGACAAGGAAGTAGCTTCTTCGCTTAACAGCGGTATAGCAGCTGCGTTTCTTCTTGATAATATCGCTGATTTTGTCCTCAACAGAGGAAGAGATTCTGTTTTCAGCGAAATGGATGTAAATGAGCTGAAAAACGAATACGCTCGCTGTGAGGTAGGCGACGGATATTACTACGATATTGAAAGTGATGAACTGAAAAAATTAAAATTTATAAAAGCTTAGACCGGAGGTATTTATTATGGCTGACAATGGCGGATGTGTACTGCTCGATACAAGAGCATTCGATGAGTTTATCAATCAGAAGGAGACTCTCGTAAGAAGATATGATGCAATCAACACTAAATACGACAAGCTGGTGTCCGATCTGCTTGACGACTGGAGCGGAAGAGGTGCACAGGCATTTGCTTCCGACGCAGAAAAGGTAAAGGCTAATATATCGGGAATTTATGATATTCTCAAAATTATGTGCGATACGCTGACCGACTGTAAGGAGATTTTCTCGGAATGCGACCGTTCACTGGGAGAATACAACCGTAATCCCGGCGTATAAGAACTTGTTTACATAGAATATAATGCACGTCTTTTCGGCAAATTTAGCTGATGACTGCGTTAAAAAACTTGAAATGCGACAGCATTCCTGCGTTTTTTGCCTTGTCCTCACCAAAATTGTGCTCAAAAATCCGTACATGAATTCTATGCGAACAAGTTCTAAGAATAAAAACACAGGGAGAGAGCAATATGGGAGTTTTTTTTAAGAAGGTGCCTGAAAAAGGTTTTAATACTGAGAGTGAGCAGGAGGAGTCCTACAGCGGAGGCGGCAGCCGTCTGTCAAATCCGACTCCTACGAGAAGAACTTCGGTAAACCGTTGTCAGCAGAATGAGGAGTATACTCAGCCCTCTTCACAGGCAAGCAGACTGTCAAATCCGACGCCTGCAAGGAGACGCCGTTCTTCTGTGAATCCGTATGAGGACAGAAATAACGCTGCCGCTTCGTATGACGAGGGCAGTAATGCTGCGTATGAAAATCAGTATGAGGATTCTTATGAAAATTCCCTTGAGCAGCAGAATGCGGCTTATGTTCAGGAAAGCCGTCCTGTCTACGAGGAGGAGCAGCCCTCATACAGCCGCATGTCAAATCCTACTCCTGCAAGAAGAAGGTCAGCGTCAGCAGCATCAGCGGCGGCTCCTCCATTGCCGACGGGAAGAGCAAATCCCGTCAGCGGAGTAATGTCGAATCCTACCCCGACGAGAAGAAGAGCAGGAACAGCTCCTCCTCCGTCGTCGGGAGGCATGAATCCCGTCAGCGGAGTAATGTCGAATCCTACTCCGACCAGACGACGTGCAGGAACAGCTTCTCCTTTGCCGTCGGGAGGCGGAAATCCCGTCAGCGGAGTTATGTCAAATCCCACTCCGACCAGACGGCGCTCAGGAACACAGCCTGCCGCTGAGGAGCAATACAACGGCAGCGATGAAACAAGAATGACAGATACATCAGCAGTACGCAGAAGACGCTGAGTGGGAAAGGATAGTAGTAATATGAGTACATTTTGTGCAGGAAGCTCTATGCAGTGTACAAGTATGGTTCACGTCAATCAGGATAAGCACGGCTGGCTGAGAATGATTGACGCAGGCGGAAAGCCGATTACTCTTGCGCTCGTAGCCGACGGTATCTCGCTCGGCTTTGAGGGAAAATACGCAAGCTATAATACCGTAAAATGCCTGATGGAATGGGCTGCCGAGTACTTCATGAGCACCCCCTTCGACGCTCAGAGCGCTGCGGAGGAAATCTCGGCTCTGCTGGCGGATTGCAACCATCGGCTGAATGAGTTTTCGGAAATGAACTCCGATAAGGATACCTGCTGTACGGTCTGCGGAATGATCACAGATGAAAGTCAGACGCTGATTTTCAACGCCGGCGACAGCAGAGTCTATGAGCTTTCGTCCGACAGAGGAGTCCGCTGTATGACTCAGGACGATATCGCCGAGGATGGCTACAGCATTGCTATGCACATAGGCGGAAAAGAGGACGACGGAATCACAGTAAGCTTTTCTCAGGAGCGTTTCAGGGCGGACGGCTCTTATCTGATATGTACCGACGGAATGTACAGAAGGCTCAGGTTCGAGGAGTGGCTGACGGAGCTGTGTGACGTGGCAGACAGCGAGGCTGCCGTAGAGCTGCTCAGAGATATGACGGAACAGCTCAGAGCCGACGGCGAAACCGATGACATAACAGGAATAATTTTGGCAGGAAGTAAGGCAAATGGTTGATAAGAATGTTGTTGACGGTATCATCTATGACTCCATGGATGAGTACGTTATACAGGAATTTATAAATGTCGGAGGCGACAGTATAGTTTTTAAGGGCATGAAGAAATCTGTTGAGAGGACTTATGCCCTGAAGTTCCGTGAGGTCGATAAATCAAATGACTTCTGGGAGGTTGAGCTTCCGATAACAAAGAAGCTGGAAAAATGCAGTACAGGCAAGCTCGCAGGCTTTATTCCGTATGTTCCGGAGAATGTAAAGAGTGAGCTGTACAGGATAATTCCCGATAATGTGAAAAAAGACAATGAAAAAGGTCCGCGCTGTGCAGGTCTGTTCAACCCGAATGCACAGTATTTCTGTATCGTGGAGGACTTTATCAACGGCTACGACCTCAGCGCATACTGTCAGGGCGACGCCGCAAACGGAATAAGACCGCATGCCCCCGGAGAGAATGCAGAGTACGGCGAGGTTGTGAGCTTTCAGAGAAAGCTGCTTACATGGACAAAGCAGTTCTGTAAGATCATGATGAATGTTACAGACGAGCACGGCTGTCTGCATCTTGATATCAAGCCTGAAAATATCATGATTGCCGCTGAGACTGAGTCGGTTGTAGTAATCGACTTCGGTAAAGCGATTGAGCTTCCCGAAAATTCGGCGGATATGTCGCTGTATGATATTTTCAGTTCGGAACTTGTAGCTTATGGTACGATCGGTTATTCTGCCCCCGAGTGCTGCGACAATGAGGAAATTCGCCGTGCTCTTAACTACAGCGGAGAAATAGGCAGAGTTGATGTGCGAAGCGATATCTTTTCATTCGGCGCAGCTCTCTGGAACTGCATAAATCCCGGTATACAGATAAGAGTGAACGAAAACGGATATTTCCGCCGCGACCTTTTCAATACTCCCAAGGGCTATACGCCCGAGCTGGAAAGCATTATCATGAAATGCACCGAAAAAGACCCGGCTAAACGCTTCCAGAGCTATGAGGAGCTTGAAAGGGCGGCTGTCATAGCTGAAAAGAAGCTGAATATGCGTGATAAGCCCAGCAAGCTGATATGGCTGGTGGGCGGACTGACAGCGCTGCTTACCGTGTTCCTTGTGTTCTTCATATACCTCGAGGGCGAGCGTGAAAGCCTCACCTTTGAGCGTGCACGGTATAATTTCGACGTCATGGCTGACGAGTATACCGAGCACAGCATAGCCGAGTTCAAGGATACGGCAATCGCCCTTGTAAAGGCAGATGAGGGCAATACCGATTCGTATATGGATATTCTCGAGCTTTCATATACGGATAACTACAGCGTCAGCAGTCAGGAGCTTGAGGAGGTTCTGTTCAACTGCCTCAGCTATACAGACGACGCTTCAATAAGAGAAAAATACATAAATACCGTAATGCAGAATATTACCGACGCGGATATAAAAAGCGTTTCCGAAGCCATTGCGATAAGAAAGTCGCTTGAAGATGTAAGAGACTGCGACGGAATGAGAATCGCTCAGGCAATTACCGACTATCAGAGCAATTGTGCAGAGTCGTATGAAACGCTGCTTGAATATAAGGACAGGTCAGAGTATTCGGCTGCGCTGAGATATCTGGCGAAGATTCTCTCGAACGATACGGCTATTGTCAGGGAAATCGCCGAACATAAGGGCGCTTCCGAGGACGCAGTGTATCAGCAGCTGATTATGCTTAAAGGAGTGTGATGATAAGTGAAGGATTTTATTCTGGAATACGACAGCTGGCTTGAAAATCTGGGGACTATCATCATAGTTATCGGAATTATGCTTGCCGTTTTGGTGCTGGTTCTGATATTCCTCCTGATTAAGCAGTACAAGAACAAGAATCTTAAATCAAGGAACAGAAAATCAAAGTTTGCTCAGGCTTATGCCGACGCCGATCTGTCGTGGACCGGAGCAGGCAGTCAGCCCGAAAATCATAACGAAAGACGTGAAAAAAAGTCTGCGGAGAAGGCTCGTCCAAGGAAGGAAGCGCCAAGAGCTGTGCAAATGGACGTGCCCGGGAAGAAAAATGTTCCCCGAAGGACTGCCGCACCTGCGGAACAGGCAGGAAGTACGGACGAAAAAGCTCCGAAAATGCTGGAGTTTCATTTCGAGTATGAGGAGAAATACGAAATATGAAGAAAAAAATCCTGACGCTTAATGTAATTTCAGGAGTATTCTATGTTATCTCCTCATTGAGCCTGCTTGCGATTCCTGTTCTGAGCAGCGGCGAAAAGATTTCCTCAGCCGGCTATGTTATTGCCGCAGTTTTTTGGGCGGCTCTGCTGGTGGGAACTGTAATGCAGATTATTATATCGGTAATGTGCAGAAAGCTGGAACTGAAAAAATGCACAAAGCAGAGAGCAGCTCTCATTCCGGCAGCAGTATTCCTTGTACTGCTTGTAGTCATGCTGCTTTTCAAGAACGACAGCCTGATACTTATGTCTGCCGACCTTGCACTGCTTCTGCTTTCGGTTGAAGCATATTTCCTTTTGAAACGGAGGTTTAGTTTATGAAAAAAAGATTTTTGAGTCTGCTTCTCTCAGCAGGTGTGATTCTAAGCAGTATTCCCTCGCAGCTGATTACCGCGGCTGCCGAGTCCTATCAGTCGTATTCTCAGGCTGAAGTGGGCAATAAGTCTGTTAGTGCAGTTGGAGGAACGTCGGAGACCACTACTACGACAACAACTACTACAACTACAACCACTACAACTACCACTACTGCGACTACTGCTGCTGCGCTGCAGACTGAGGAGATATATATAAAGCTGAATAGTGATGATGATGGTGATAAATCTCACGAGCTTTATACGGGGCAGAACTGGAATGATACATATAGCGGTATTCCTGTACATTATGATTTTTATAGGACTAACGGACCAAACTTAAATGATGATACTATAATTGGAGAGAACGAAGCAGAGCTTATAAAAGTATTGGCAGAGGAAGTTAAAATAGAGGCTAAAGGAAATGAATGGTACAAATCTATAAGCATAGTTTTTGATGAGGATAACTCTGGTGTTATCTATAATAATATTAAATATTGTTATGATTATGGTACAGATGTAAGTAATCAGAATCAAATTGAAGCTCAAGAAGCGGAATACAAGGTTTCATCTGATACCCAAGCAACGCTGATTGATTCAAACGGTACAAAATATCTTGATGCCCCTGATGGCTACTTGATCAGTACAAGCGATGGCGGCAGCTTTGGCGAAAATATAAAGTTTGATGACGCAAGTCTGATAGAGACTCAAGGTAATTCTAAAAAAGTGAGATATTATCTCAAAAATCAAGAAAACAGTAAAGCGTACAACGCTGTTGCCGAGGTAATGACTACATACAACCTCGAGATCCCGAAAATAGAGAAAGCCGAAGTTTCTTCCGGCAAACTGAATGTAACGAATTTCGGTGCTTTTGCGAATGAGGATGTAACACTGACCATTACTGCTTACAGTAATTCCGATGTTGGTGATATAACTATATCACTGCTTGGTGAGAGTACTACTGCAAAGCCAGAAAAGGAAAACGACAAATGCAAGTACACAGCGGAAATAACACTGGAAACCGGTACACGTACAGATACTCTCAGCGCTCAGGTTATATGCGGAAATTTGTCCGAGTCACAGAATGTGAAAATCGGCGGAATAACAATTTCACGTTTATACATTGAAAATACTGAGCCTGAAACACACTCTATATTGCATGACGATTACGGAAATTATACCATAACAGCAAAGGACACAGGCTCAGGCGTTCAGCAGCTCGAATATAGATGGAGCAACGGAACTGAGGGAACGATAGAGTGCGAAGAGGACTTTAGTAAAAGTTATCCATTCACAGTTGACTATCCGCAGAATGCCAATGCTTTGTATACACTTGAATATAATATTTATGATAATGCAGGCAATAGTACAGACTGGATACCAGCTGAGGCTATTAGCGGTGAAATAGATTATCTGTATCCTGTTGTTGAGCAGTTCTTTATTAATGTTACAGGCGGCGATTTAGCGCAGGATAAAAATGACAGCAGTATACTGTATGCTACCAGCGGTAAAATTGAGGCTGTCGTAAACGCATATGATAATTCGGACGAAATTTCTTTAGTGCATAATGAAAGCTTATCGGTAAAGTTCAATAATGAAACGAAGGAATTTACTGATGCAGAACCACCAGAGGGTGTTCTGGCAGAAAGTGCGTCAAACTGGATTTTCAGCTTCAACCAATCGCTTTCCGATGGCAAGTATGATTTAACAGCTGAGGTTTCCGACGGCGGACATACTACCGTGCAGACGGGTTGGAAGCATGCGCTCGGAGACTACAATGGGGCAAAAACGCTTATAGTCGATACAAAGGCTCCGGGAGTGACAATAACTCTTCCTGATGGAGGAACAGGAGCAGAGAAAAATTGCTACGGAATTGATGATGAGAGCAAAAGTATTGAAATCATATTAAAGGATGAAAACAGCGGTATTGATATAAGTACTCTGGAAATTATCGGTATTAATAAGACAAATTGTCCTAATGGTTATACTGTGACTCCAATTGAAGGAGAGCCTGGAAATTATAAATGTATAATTCCTCTGTCAAATATGAATGATGAAGAATACAAGAATATTACAATTCAGGTTAGTGATATTGCAGGAAATATGATGCCAGAACCTGCTGTAATGAATTTTACTGTTGATACACAGCCTCCTACAGGTAACATAACCGTTTTAGGTGAAACATATACTGAGGAAAACGGCGAGAAACAATGGTTCAGCTATGATGGAAATACGGATACGAAAATCAGATTTATTATAGATGATGCAAGACCATGGTATATTGAGATATTTTCTAATGATGAGTCTCTTGGCACCTTCAGAAAGGATGGACTTGGATATTATTCACTTACATATGATGAAGAAAACAAATATTATTATGTAGATTTAAAACCTGATGAATTGAAATTCAATGATGCTAATGAATCACATATAAAATTAAAATTATATGACGTTAGTGAAAACCCTGATTCTGATTCTGATTCTGAACCTCCGACAAAAAACATCATCCTCTGCAAAGACACAGCCCCCCCTGAAATCGAAAGCATCTCCGCTGTTGCTGTATCGAATGAAAAAGCGTCGGATCAGATACTGAACCTGCTTACATTCGGACTTTACTCAAACGACAGCGTGAAGTTTCAGATTAAGGCAAGCGATGAAAACGGCAGTGGTATCCAAAAAGTTGAATTTGTCAATAATGGTGAGGCAGTGACGTGCAATCTGAACGGCGAATATTATGAATATATAATTCCGCTTGATGATAAGGATGATATTAAAAATGATGTTCTTTCAGGCACATTTGATATAATTGCACATGATAACTGCGGAAGATATGCTAAATATACAGAAACCGATATAGTGATAAATAATGACAAACATGTCGCCAACAACTATATGCTTGAAAATATTCCTCCCCTTGTAACCTTAGAGGGATTTGAGGAGGACTATAAAGAAAGCGGTGAAAATGCCGAAGAAAAACTCTGGATAAACGGAGACAATAAAAGCGTGATAGACCTTGCTGTTTCAGATGCTGAGTCAGGTATCAGTGAGGTTGTAGTGGTTCTCAATAGAAATGATTATGATAAACCTTTTGAAGAAAGCAGCGGAAGAATAAACGCTGACAGCGAAGGAATACAGTTTTTAAAGGCTGATCAAACGAAAAAAATGGATGCTGCTGTCACAGAATTTAAATATATTCTGGAGATCGCAGATATTATTAATCGAGCACGGAACGATGAAGGCATATATCAGATAGAAGTCCTTGCAAGGGACAACGCAGGAAACGTCAATAAAGAGACTCCTGAGCTTCTTACATTCTATCTTGACGATACTGATCCTGAGATCCAGTCGATTGAATTTTCTGTTCCTGCACAGGGCAATATATCGAATGTAAACGACTTTATCGACGTACTTGAGTATGGATACTACTTCAAAGCTGAGCTTGATGTTATAGTTAATGTCAGTGACGAGGGCGGTCCAAGCTCAGGATTGAACAAGATCGAATACTCGTTGGTCGAGTACAATAACGGAACTGAGGTAGGGCGTACTACCAAAGAAAAAGAGTTTAAAGGTGACGGAACGGTTGCATTTACAGTTCCTGCTAATTTCAAGGGTCAGATTTTTGTCAAAGCAATTGACAACACAGGCAATGAATCAAAGGTTGTACAGCCTCACGCACTCGTAGTAGATACCCCTGCACGTCATGCGTCGGAGAAGCACATAAGCTTCAGCGAGCTGCCTCAGGGTTACACTGACGGAGACGGTTATGCACTGTATGATTCAAGCGTAAGCGTAACAGCAGTCGTGTCTGATACCATTTCGGGAATCAGTGAAATCGGCTATTCGCTTTCCTCCGAGCAGGAAAATCAGGAGCGCAGAGTTATACAGATCGGCAACGGCGGCTATACTGTCGGACAGGATCTCGGAGACGGCTGGGTTATTTCAGCTATGGACAGAAACCTTGTTACAGAGGTTACCCGTACATATTCGTTCGGCTCTGACAATAATGGAATTACTCTGTCAGTCGATATGAAAGACCGTTCGGGCAATGAATCATCAGATGTGTCCCAGACCTTCTCGATTGATACAACAGCACCCGTAATCAACGTTGTATTTGATAATCCAGACGGTAACGAGGAGTATTACAGAGCACCGAGAACAGCTGTGATCACAGTAACCGAAAGAAACTTTGATCCCGGCAGAATCATTCCCGCAATAGAAAATGCAATAGGCTCAGTTCCGGGAATCAGCTTTACATCAAGTTCCGCTACCGAACATTCTGCAACAGTAATCTTCAACGAGGGTGACTATACATTTGAGATCAGCGGAACAGACCTCGTGAACCACTCTGCTTCGGTAAGCTATTCAGGCGGAAACGAGCACAGCTTCTTCGTGGATGAAACCGACCCCGAGGTTACGGAGAATTTCGCTGAATTTGAAAATGACGCTGAAAACAGCTTTGCTTCTGGCAAGGAAATGAGCATAACCATTACAGAGCATAACTTTGACCCTGTAAATCACGGTGTAAAGGTTTACCGTGTACCTGCCGGAGAGTCTCTTACCGAGGCGTCGAGAGATGACTGCACGGACGAATACATTACAGCCGGCAGCTGGCATAATTCGGGCGACCGTCATACGGTAACTCTGAATTTTGAAGATGACTATGTATATCAGGTTGAGATCGAGGTTACTGATTTGTCGGGAAGAACCCTGGAGAAAAGAGTATCTCCCGTATTTGAAATCGACAAAAAGGCTCCTGTTCCGGCAGATGACAACGCTGAGATAGTTTACTACGACGAAAACAGCACGGAAACCTCTGCAAAGGAGATCGGCTTTAAGGACGAAAATATTTCAAGAATCGACTACACAGTGGTCAGCTATCAGATGCTGAAAAACGATGATGATATCGGATATGATGTGAAGGTTGAAACAGGCAGCGGTACGGTAAATGCTTCTTCTGTAAAGCTCGATGACAAATTCTTCAAAACAGACGGAATTTACGAAATCAAGTGCAAGGCATATGACGTGTCCGGAAACGAAAGCGCTGAAGCGGTATGCACATACATAATCCAGCGCGGAGAGGGCTTCCTGGTGTATATTCCTGACAGCGACAAGAGCAAGGGAACAGGCTTGTATCAGTTCCATGAAAAGGGAATAAGATCCGTTGACTTCAAGGATATCGAAATCATTGCCTATGTTTCAGATGATACAAAGCTTGATATACAGGTAGACGGAGAAACGGTTCCGGAAGAAAATCTGAGAATCGAAGTGGACAGTGATAAGATCAACAAAGTCAATTGTTATAACATCACGCTTCTCAGCAGCTATGTTGCGAATAAGTACAGCGACGACGCTCATGATATGACGCTTAATGTTGTAGCAAAGGATAATACAGCTGAATATCCGTTTACTCTGGGACATATCTACATCGACAATATCAAGCCTCTGGGTGAATATGAGACAGAGCTTCTCAATCTCGGCTTCTTTGACGGATATTATGGCGTTTCGTCCAAGACTATCGAGATATTCGGTGTTTCTTCCGATCTGAACAAGGAAAGCAGCAAGATCCTTGTAAACGGCAAGGAAATTGATTTTGACTACGATAAAAATGAGCATGTCATCAGATTCGATATATACGAAGGTCATAACGATATCAGAGCTACTCTGGTGGACGACGCCGGTAATATCACTAATCTTCCCGTCATCAAGGATGTCTATATCGGCGGTATATTCAGAAGATGGTGGCCATGGTTTGCAGGCGGCGCTGCAATTATAGCATTATTGATAGCAGCTGCTGTTATTATAGCAAGAAAAATCAAACGAAGCCGCTACGACCTCTATATGTAATACAGATCCGGAATTATTTTGATTCCGTGTGTGAGACTGCATTCAGCTTGCTGGATGCAGTCTTTTTTTGCGGGAGATATATGATTTCTGTAGGGGCGTCCGTCCTCGGGCGCCCGTTATTTGTCTCAGCGTGCAGATAGCCCCGAATAATTGACAAGTTTTGGAATTTATTGTATAATAAGTATATAATTCAGGCTTGCGAAGGTGATAAAAATGAAGACATCAGAGTTCCCGGGATAGAAGGCTAGAATTGCTCCTATCGCCGGCAGAAGCACGTTTTGACCGTATTTATGTACAACAGGAGGTATTGTTATGAAAAAGCACAGAGGATTATTATCTGCCGGAATCAGCAGTATGCTGCTGCTGAATCTCTTTGGCTCCATGCCCTGTCCGGCTGTAAATGCAGAGACAGAGCAAACCGTAATGCTTGGCGATGTGAATTCGGACGGAAGCTTTAACTCAGCCGACGCAGTTATGATGCAGAGCTATATTCTGGGCAGGGAAGCTCAGGGCTTTACATTGGGGAATGCTGACTTTGACGGAAATCAGCGCATTGACGTATTTGATGTGATTCTCCTGAAAAAAGCCCTGATAGGATATATTTCTGAGAATTTCTACTCGGAGGCAGGCTATATTACTCAGGAATATACTGAGGTTGAAACAGAGTACATCACATTTAAGATTGACGAAAACATTTATGTCCGAAATGACCTTGCGCTTCACGCTGACAGAATATACGAAGCGATAGAAACGGTAACAGGCATGTCGTTTACGGATGCGCCGTACGGAAAGAGGGTAGTGGTTAATGTAAGCAAGCCTCAGGATACGGAAAGCGAATTGAGCACTGGTTATGCAATAGGCGACGAGGCTTACATTTCATCCGGAGATTTATTAATTGACAATGACTACGCAATCATCCATGAAATGATACATACACTGGAGGCTCGTTACAATCCTTATTATTCAGGCAAAACTTTAAGTGAAGGATTTGCTGTCTATACTAATACGTTGGTTCTTGAATATCTGGAAGAACATTATCCCGATACTTATGCAATCGGATGGTCAACTATTGAGCATGATATGAACCATGCAGTTGAGGAAGATATATATGACCAGTCGCTTGAATACTGGATGGAAAATGGATATCCTCATGGTAATGGTTTATATGGTGTAGGACGAATGCTTCTTGCCTATATTCACGAAACAAAGGGAGATTTTACAAGCTGGATTTCAGCAAGAGACGAAATAGGCTATATTGCAGGAAAATGGATAGAAAATGAGGACGGAACTACCTCTTATGAGGACGGCTTCACTGTTGATATGCAGCTTGAGCTGCTAAAGAATGTCTACGGCGACGACATTCTTGATGGCTGCTATGACTGGCTTAAAGAGAATGAAGCTGATTTTATGTACCAGTATGATCTGAGTACCTGGGTTACTCGTGATTTTACCGGCATTGAGCAATATGATTTATATCCTTCGTTCTATGCGGGCGGTAATGTGATTAATCTGCTTAGAAAAGATATTCCGGTTGTTTACAGCAATCTCACAGTCAATATTGGACCTACACGTTTTTACCTTGAAAAATACAAGGGATATGACGCTTCAGGCATAGTTCTGAACGTTAATGAAGAATGTCAGCTGGCTCTTTATGACAAGGACGGCAATCTTCTGCGTGAATGCTCGGGCGGCGATGGAATCTCGCTTGAGGACGTTTACAAAATCAAGCTTGTCGGAGACGGAACGGCTACAAAATTTACTATTACAAATTACACTAAAGAAGCAAGCTGAAATTAAGCGAGGAATGTTATAATGAAAACCGAATACCTGTTCCCGATAGACAAAACGCAGGGAGTAGCGGCAGATGAAAAGACGTTCAGGAATCTGCTGATGACGAGCAGCGAAATAGAAATAGACGGGAATTTTATCTGCTATAAGAATGAGAAATACAAATACGAGCTGAAATCCTACGTTATCGGCGATACGGATTATGTCTGCCACAATTTCAGCATGGACTGCGACGCAGAGTTCGACCTTGACAACGGCAGGCTGAAAACGTATCAGGAGCTGCTGAGGAAGATAAAGCAGATAGTCGGACGGCACTCAAAGGAGTACGAAGTGCTGTGGGACGACATCAGCTTCAACTGCTCGCAGAAAGCTTATCCGCTGATTTATGAGATAGAGAATCTCATGAGGAAATTCCTGACGAAGTTCATGACGGTGAACATCGGTCTGAAATGGGAGAAAGCGAACATTCCCAATCAGATAAACAAGTCGAAAAACAAGGATAAAAGCACTCCCGAGGGCAACGGCTTTCTGTACAGACTTGACTTTATAGAGCTGAAAAATTTCATGTTCGACCCGTTTCCACGCAACTCGAATATGGACGAGCTGAAAAAGTATATCAGCAAAAAGCAGGATATCCCCTATGCGGAGCTTGAGGACTATATTCCTAAGTCCAACTGGGACAGATTTTTCAAGGAGCTTGTAAAGGTAGAGGGCGGACACCTCGCCAAAAAGTGGGGGGAGCTTTATCAGCTCCGCTGCAAGGTTGCTCATAATAACATATTCACGCCTGCCGATTACGCAAGAGTATGCGAAATCACGGCAGAGCTTAAACCTCCGATAGAGGCGGCAATCAAGGCTCTTGATAAGGTTGAGGTTCCCGAGGATGATAAGGAGTTTGTTTCTGAGACTATGGTGAAATCTGAAAAGGACGAGCTGTCGGGAAGATTTTTGGAAGTATATGATACTATGGTTATATCCATGATACTGCTCTATCATCATGAAATGGCAAATTACAGGGATATTGTTATTCCCGAAAATGCCTCAATGGGTCCTGTGATTATGGAGCTGCGAAGAAATCATTATATCAATGACCGTCAGGTTGGAATACTTAATCATATCGAACAGACAAGAAATCTTATTCTTCATTCAACTACAGAAATAAGTCCCGTTAAGATTCAGTCATTAATCGAAGAAATGCAGCAGCTTATCGAAATATTTGATGATATGATAGTGAATAGGCAAGGTACGGATGAATTTATCTGAATAACAAAAAAGCGTGCAGCTCTGCCGGAGAGCCGCACGCTTTTTATCAGTTTGTCGGGCGACCGCAAGGGTCGCCCCTACGATCTGAGCGGTTTACGCTGTCTTTTACAGGTGCGAATACCTGCACGAAAAATCCGTAAACACCGCAGAAGAGCCGTTTCCGACCGCATAGAGACCGATGATAACTCCCGTAAATGGGGAAGCTATCTCGGGGGAGAGATACTTTGTCTGAGCGGAGCCGAGATAAGACTCA
>JAFTPG010000129.1 GCA_017463375.1 Ruminococcus sp.
GAAAGGAGTTTGAGGATGACTCCCCACAGTGTGGGGAGATGTCAGCGAAGCTGACAGAGGGGACAGGCGACGGTTAGGAGAACCCTTTTTCAAAAGGGTTTTCCTCAATATTACACGTATATACTTCTGTACGAGCAGTCGCTTTAAGGCTGTCCGCTTTTTGTGCTCTTTTCACCAAATATTCATCTATAACACCGAACGTTCATTGAAATTCAGTCTGCAATATGTTACAATTATAACATCGTTTATACAAAAGGAGATGTTTATTGTAATGAAAATGGAGAAGAATCCAAAGAAATCGCTGATGTATTACATAATCATCGGTTTTCTTCTGATTTTTGTTTTTAATGCAGTTATTTCGCCTATGATCCGCAATCAGCAGATCAAAAGCACCAGCTACAGCTACTTTCTCGAGCAGATAGACGCAGGAAACGTTTCTGAGGTAGAGATTCAGGATCAGCAGATCTTCTTTGTTGCCGATGATGAGGATGGCAGCAAACAGATTTACTCGACGGGCAAAATGGATGACCCGAACCTCACTGAACGTATGTATAACAGCGAAAGTGAGATCGCATTCACCAGCGTTTATGAGGAAAGCGACCCTCTGCTTGACTTCTTCTTCTCGTGGATACTTCCGATCGTACTGCTCATGGTGATCTGGAATGTCTTCATGAAGGGCATGAACAAGCGTATGAGCAACATGCCCAATGCTATGTCTTTCGGCAAAAATAATGCCAAGATCTATGTGAAATCACAGACAGGCAAGACCTTTTCCGATGTTGCCGGTCAGGACGAGGCTAAGGAGGCTCTTGTGGAAATCGTGGATTTCCTGCACAATCCTCAGAAATATGCTGAGATCGGAGCTAATCTGCCAAAGGGCGCTCTCCTTGTGGGACCTCCCGGAACAGGCAAGACGCTTCTTGCTCAGGCTGTCGCAGGCGAGGCTAATGTGCCGTTTTTCTCGATTTCAGGCTCTGAGTTCGTAGAGATGTTCGTCGGCATGGGTGCGGCTAAGGTTCGTGACCTCTTTAAGCAGGCAAATGAGAAAGCTCCCTGCATTGTATTTATCGACGAGATTGATACGATCGGCAAAAAGCGTGACGGAAACATCGGTGGAAATGATGAGCGTGAACAGACTCTCAATCAGCTTCTTACCGAAATGGACGGCTTCGACGGCAAAAAGGGCGTCGTTATTCTTGCGGCAACCAACCGTCCGGAATCGCTCGACCCAGCGCTTCTGCGTCCCGGACGCTTCGACAGGCGTATTCCGGCTGAGCTGCCTGACCTCGGCGGAAGAGAAGCTATCCTCAAGGTTCATGCCTGCAAGGTAAAGACGGAAAAGTATATCGACTACAATGCCATCGCCCGGGCAACTGCCGGAGCTTCTGGTGCTGAGCTTGCCAATATCATCAACGAGGCAGCTCTGAGAGCTGTCAGAAACGGAAGAAAGGCTGTCTCTCAGTCAGACCTCGAGGAAAGCGTAGAGGTCGTAATCGCAGGATATCAGCGCAAGAATGCTGTTATATCGCCCAAGGAAAAGGAGATCATAGCTTATCACGAGATCGGACATGCCCTTGTTGCCGCCAAGCAGCAGAATTCAGCTCCCGTACACAAGATCACGATCATTCCCCGTACTTCGGGAGCTCTCGGATATACTATGCAGGTCGATCAGGAGGACAAGGTGCTCATATCGAGAGAAGAAGCGCTTGCCCGTATTGCGACTCTTACGGGAGGACGCTCTGCTGAGGAGCTTATCTTCAATACCTGCACTACAGGAGCCTCCAACGATATTGAGCAGGCAACAAAGCTTGCAAGAGCTATGGTCACCCGCTACGGAATGAGCAGCAGCTTCGATATGATGGCTCTTGAAACGGTTACCAACCAGTATCTCGGCGGAGACGCTTCTCTTGCGTGCTCTTCCGAAACAGCAGCTAAGATCGACGAGGAGGTCAATGCGCTGATAAAAAATGCTCACGAAAAGGCAGTCAGAATCCTTTCGGAAAATATGGATAAGCTCCATGAGCTTGCTCATTATCTTCTCGAAAAGGAAACTATCACCGGTGAGGAGTTCATGAATATTCTGAATGAAGTCCATGTATAATTTTCCGCAGACAGCGCACGGTTCAGGTGCGCTGTTCTGTTTTATCGGAGCATATTTATGAATATATAGTTAAAACTAATTTATATTTGAAAACACTTGACTATTTACAGGATTTATGAGATAATTGGAACAGTTATGATTTTCAACCCATCAATAAATGAAAGGAACTGCATTAAAAATGGAACATATTATCAACGTGCTAAAGGGTGTCGTCATCGGCATCGCAAACGCTATTCCCGGCGTCAGCGGAGGAACCATGATGGTTATCATGAAGGTTTTCGACCGGCTGATGGGAGCTATCACACTTAATTTAAAAAAGCTGAAGGAAAATTTTGTTTTCCTCCTTACAATTATCATCGGTCTTGCTATCGGAGTTCTGCTTTCAGCGTTCGTGCTTGACTACTGCTTCTCGAATTTCTATGTACAGACTCAGTTCTTCTTTATGGGCGTAGTCCTTGGAAGTCTCCCGATGATTTATAAAGCCGGAACAGAGGACCATAAATTCAAACCGCTTCATATTATTCCCTTCCTGGCAGGACTTGCAGTGATTATTGCTGTTACTGTTGTAAGCCTTAATATCGACCCTCAGCCGGGAAGCTCCGAAATGAGCGTCGGAAAGTTCATGTACTTCGTTGTTGCGCTCCTTATCTCTGCTGCTGCTATGATCATGCCGGGTCTGAGCGGAAGCCTTGTTCTTCTGATTCTCGGCGGCTATCACGAGCTGATGCAGGCTATCAGAGACTTTGACTTCGCTATTCTGCTTCCTTCCGGAATCGGCATTATACTCGGAATCGTTCTTTGCTCAAAGGTTATCACTATCTGTCTCAAAAAATGGAAAAACGGAACCTATGCTGTTATTCTCGGTCTGATCGCAGGTTCATTCTACGCTATCTGGCCTCGTGAATCCTTCGAGTACGAGCTCACTGACGCAGGTATCTGGGAGAAGGTTCCCACCGGAGCTGTGTTCGAGATGAATTCTACCGGCGTGATTGCAATCATTATCGGAATCATCGGCGTTCTTCTTCCGCTCTCTATGGAGCTTATTGACAGAAAGAAAAAGGCTTCGGCTGAAAAGTAAAGACTATAACAAAGCAAAATTCCCGCTGTTCAAGTGGATAGCGATATAGAAGTTTTTCAAATTATCGTTTATGGATTAATACAGCGGATTATAGAAATTGGCCTTACAGTCTGTTAACTGTAGGGCCAATTTTATATTTACACTATCTCATTTACTAATTCTCATTCAAA
>JAFTPG010000041.1 GCA_017463375.1 Ruminococcus sp.
TTAGCCTTTATCGCCGATTTGCAGGCGATGGTATGCAGCATATCATCAAGAATATGGGTCTGGGGATTCTGCTTGCCGAGATAAAGATTCTCCGCAATTTCGGGGATGATCTCGTCAAGATTCAGCTCCATTGCAAAGGTCGGAACAGCCTTTGTTATCACATACGGACGCTCGGAGAAATCAAAACCGAATCCCATATCGGCAAGAAGCTCCTGATTATTTTCGAGAGCGTCGAATTCATTGCCCGACAGCAGAACCTTTCCGCAGTCCATAAGCATCTGACTGTACTGACGGCAGTTACGGCTTTTCAGTCGCTCGAAAATGATCCGCTCATGAGCCGCATGCTTGTCAATCATTACAATAGTATCTCCGACCTCAGCCATGATGTAGTTCTTGAAAGCTTCTCCGATTACACGGATTTTCGGCTCCTCCTTTTCGGGAGCAGCCGTCTGCACGGGAGCTTTTATCTCCTGCACAGGCTTGGCAAAGGACTGTGCATTCAGATATTTAAAGCCCTCGACAGGCTTTGGCGGTTCTTCGGGAGCTTCCGCTTTTTCAGGAAGCTTCATCGGCTCAGTGCTCTCACTCTCCACCCGAACCGGTTCCGGTTTCACAGGCGGAAGCTCAACGGGAACAGTCTGTACCGTTTCCGCAGCTCTGAACGCCTTTTCGGTCTCCTCAATCTTTTCAACGGGAGTGAACATTATCTCCTGCTGAACAAGCTCCTCCTGCACAGGTTCTGCACCCTCGGATGTCCAGTCGATCTTCGGTTTCAGCTCAAATTCGTATATCAGACCGTCCTTCATCAGAGCGTCCTTGACCGCAAAATATATTGCGTCCGATACCGTTTTTTCGTCGGTAAAGCGTACCTCTGCCTTGGCAGGATGAATATTTACATCCATCGAAACAGGCGGCAGGTCGAGCATAAGAATGCAGGCAGGAAACTTTCCCGTCATAATCATATTTTCAAATGCGCTCTCCAGAGACGCTGAGCAGAGCTTTGATTTGACATATCGTCCGTTGACGAAAAAATTCTGGAAGGTTCTGTTGTTCTTCGCATAAAGAGGCTTGATAACGTAGCCGCTGACAGCTATTCCGTTATAGGTGTAGTCAACGGGAATCAGGTCTCTCGCAAAGTCACGTCCGTAGACAGCGTATACCGCCGAGAACAGCTCTCCGTCGCCGCTTGAATTGAACTCCATCCGATTGTCACGGATAAGTCTGAAAGAAATCTCAGGATGCGAAAGCGTAATCTTCTGGAGTATCTGGCTCACGGCATTTGCTTCCGTCACGTCCTTTTTCATGAATTTCTGACGTGCGGGAACATTATAGAACAAATCCCGTATTATAATGGTCGTACCGTCGGGACAGCCGCTTTTCTCATGAGATATTTCCGTGCTTCCCTCGATTTTGTAAATCGTTCCATAGGTCTCATTTTCCTGCTTTGTCATAAGCTCGACCTTTGCAACAGCGGCTACCGAGGCAAGCGCTTCTCCACGGAATCCGAGCGTGCAGATGTTGTCGAGGTCGTCCTTTGAGATGATCTTGCTCGTTGCATGACGGAGAAAGGCTGTCGGCACGTCCTCGAATGCCATTCCGCAGCCGTCATCGGTTACACGCATATATGTGGTTCCGCCGTTTTTTATCTCGACTGTTATATGCGACGCTCCCGAGTCTATTGAATTTTCCACAAGCTCCTTGATTACCGAAGCAGGACGCTCTATTACCTCTCCTGCGGCAATAAGCTCCGATATTTCCTTGCTGAGTACATTGATTGACGGCATCTGGATTCTCCTTTCGATTACTTTCTATATATCACCATAAAGCTTTTTCCCTTTGATATTTCCTGAATACTGACCTCCGTGAAGCCTGCCTGCTTTCCCTGACGTATGAAATCCTCACGTTCAAAGAACTTAAAGCCCTTTTTCGTATAGGCAAGGCTTTGCAGCCACTCCTTTGTATACACAACATTGCAGAACACGCCATCTGCTTTGAGTGTACGGTGTATCTCTTTCAGTCCCTGAACAGTATCGCTCCAGAAATAAACCGTATTGACAGAAGTGACCGCATCAAAAAAGCAGTCATCATATCTCATATTGCAGCAGTCACCCGTCTCAAGATGCAGCTTACCGTCTATTAAGGCTCTGCGGTTTCTTTTTTCGGCATGATTCTTCATATCCTCAGATATATCTATGCCGTAAATCTCAGAATGATATTTCTTATACAGCTGCTCAATCAGATAGCCGTTACCGTACCCGATATCGAGAGCCTTGGAGTGCTCTGTCAGACAGACCGCTGATACTATCCTGCGGTACATTGCTTTGTTGATAATATTCATTATGACACAGCAGCACTTTCCGACAAAGCCTCTTGGATTACCAAACTGTGAACCTATGTATTCTGTGAATTTTCCCATACTGCCAACTCCTGTTTTTCGCTTTCTCAGATGTAAGAACTTGTTCTGAATCATTCAGACCGTCACTTGATAATATCCAGCATATCCCTGAGAAGCTCCCTGCACTCAGCGTCGGAAAGCTCGTCTATGTTGGTTTTTTCGAGCATATCAAGAGCCGCCTCACGGCTTACTGCTCCGAAGCTTATCTGTCCGCTTGTGTCGGAGCTTTCAGCAGTTTTTTCCGCAGTGCGGGAATGCTCCATCTCCTCAAGAAGCTCCCTTGCACGGCTGACCACCTTTGAGGGCAGTCCGGCAAGCTTGGCAACGTCAACGCCGTAGCTCTCGTCAACTCCTCCGCGCACGATTTTACGCAGGAATCTGATTGAACCTCCGTGCTTGTTCACGGCAATACTGTAATTTTTCACGCCCTCAAGCTCGTTTTCAAGTCCGATAAGCTCGTGATAATGAGTTGCAAAAAGAGTCTTGCAGCCAAGCTTTTTTGAAGTGCAGATATGCTCCGCAACAGCACGGGCGATACTTACTCCGTCAAAGGTGGATGTCCCTCGTCCAACCTCGTCTAAGATTACAAGACTATCAGGGGTCGCATTTTTAAGGATATCCGAAACCTCGCTCATCTCTACCATAAATGTACTCTGACCGGCAGTGAGATCGTCGGAAGCTCCCACACGGGTGAAAATCTTGTCAACGACTGAGATTTTCGCCGAATCCGCAGGCACGAACGAGCCTATCTGCGCCATGAGAACTATCAATGCGGTCTGGCGCATGTATGTGGATTTACCTGACATGTTCGGTCCTGTGATAATTGACATTCTGCTTGATTTAGTGTCAATATATACATCATTCGGCACAAACATCTCGTCCTTCAGCATAAGCTCAACCACGGGATGTCTGCCTGCCTTGATATCAACGGCTCCGTCGATGGCGATGTCGGGCTTCACATAGAGATTCCTCAGCGCTACATTCGCAAAGGACGCAAGCACGTCGATTGCTGCAACGGCGGAAGCTGTTTTCTGCACGCTCTCTAGCTTTGTTGCGAGGAAATCACGAACCTCGGCAAATATATCGGCTTCAAGAGATAAAGCCTTGTCCTTAGCTCCGAGAATCGTATTTTCGGCATTTTTAAGCTCCTCAGTAATGAATCTCTCGCAGTTTGCAAGAGTCTGCTTTCTTATGTAGCCCTCTGGAATCAAATCATAGTACGAGCGTGTAACTTCAAGATAATACCCGAAAACTCTGTTGAAGCCGATTTTCAGATTCTTGATTCCCGTCGCTTCACGCTCACGCTGTTCAATTCCGTCGATGATTTCCTTTCCGTGAGTCATAACATGGCGCAGATTATCAAGCTCCTCGTTGAAGCCGTCCTTTATAACTCCGCCGTCCTTGACAGACACAGGCGGCTCATCCATAATCGCATTCTCAACGAGCTGCACTATTTCGCTTAGATCGGAAATCTCGCTGTTGTATCGGGCAAGAAGCTTCGATTCTCCCAGCTTTTCAAGCTCCGCCTTAATAAGAGGAAGCTGAAGCGCAGTAGCCGAGAGGGATTTCAGATCTCTTGGAGTTGCCGTCTTGTACATTACCTTTGTCATCAGACGTTCGAGGTCATAAACACGGTCAAGAAGATCTGTGATATCGGTGAGAATCACGCTCTTGCGGTAGAGCGTTTCAACAGCGTCAAGTCTCTCTATAATCCTCGCCGGACTTTTCAGAGGCTGTTCAATCCAGTTTTTGAGCAGTCTCCGTCCCATCGAGGTTTTCGTACTGTCGAGAACCCACAGCAGCGAGCCTTTTTTCTCCTTATTTCTGAGAGTTTCCGTAAGCTCCAGATTGCGTCTTGCATTGAGGTCAAGTCCCATGAATGCGTCGCCATTGAGAAGCTCAATCGACGTAAAGCGTGATACGGAGGTTTTCTGAGTATCATTGATATAGTCGAAAAGTCCGCAAGCCGCCGCACAGTCAGAACCGTTCTCACTTATTCCAAGCTCGGCAGTCGATTTTACTCCGAATACTCCGGCAAGCATATCCCTTTTATCCGACGGAGCAAAGCAAATACTGTCACGCAGAGTCACGGCACAGCTGAGCCGAACCTTTACAAAATCAGCAACATTTTTCAGCGAAAGGAAGCTCTCAGGAAAAATGATCTCCGCAGGCTGACAGCGTGAAAGCTCGTTGATGACGCCTGCTTCCATATCCTTTCCCTCAAAGGTGCTAAGAAACGCTTCTCCCGTGGAGATATCAGCCGAGGCAACCGCACAGCTTTTTTCATTCTCGTCGTAGAAAATACTGCATATATAGTTATTTTTTCCGTCATCGAGCATACTGCTGTCCGTGAGAGTTCCGGGCGTAACGACCTTGATTACGTCACGCACTACGATACCCTTTGACTCTGACGGGTCGGTGAGCTGCTCACATACCGCAACCTTGAAGCCCATATCAATGAGCCTTTTTATGTACATATCCGCAGAATGAAAGGGCACTCCGCACATAGGAGCACGCTCATCAAGTCCGCAGTCCCTGCCCGTAAGCGTAAGCTCCAGAGCCTTTGAAACTGTTATCGCATCGTCAAAAAACATCTCGTAAAAGTCTCCCAGACGAAAGAACAGCACGCAGTCCTCATACTTGTCCTTGACCTCGAAATACTGCCGCATCATCGGGGATATTTTACTTCTGTCAATCTCCATTTGTGTGAAATCTCCTTTCATTCCATGAATTAATCGTATACGGGCGACCGCAAGGGTCGCCCCTACAGTGTTTATCCCCCCTCCCTTGAGGGAGGGCAGGAAAAATTCACTATCTCATCAAGCTGCATCGGGTGGATGAAACAGCGCCGCCGCTTGCTCAGCGTCTTAGTGGCAGCCTGAGCAGGAGGAACAGCTTCCGCTGCAGCCGTGGGATACCTGACATGTATCAGGGTCCTCGCCGTTTGCACACATTGTGATGATCTGCTGAACGTCGCCGATAAGCTGTTCAAGAGCGTTCTGAGCTTCGTTGAATGCAATCATTCCCTCGCTGCCCATAATCTGAGCATAGAGTGCTCTCATTTCCTCGTCGAGCTTCTTGAGATTCTCCTCGTCCTTGTTTTCTGCGCTCATAGCCTGATTGATATTCATTCTAATAAGGTTGAAATCACCGATAAGCTTCTGAAGCTCCGTATTATTGTCGTTAGCCTCCTTAGCAGTCATGTAAGCCTTGTAACGCTCGTCCGCCTGAATTGCCTTTCCAAGCTCTCTTGTCATTGTCATAATATCCATTTTACATTCTCCTTTTAATTTAATCTATTATTCTGCCGATTACTGCCCAGTTTTTTACTTCGGTCACCTCGATGTCAACGAACTGACCGATAAGCGAGCTGTCTCCGGCAAATTCAGCTATTATAAACTCATTGCTCTTGCCTGTGAGGAAGCCCTCATGCTTTTTGCTTTCGCCGTCTGCAAGAATTCTCATTCTCTTTCCAAGGAAACGCTTATAGTGCTCAGTTGAAATCTCACGCTGAACCTCCAGAAGCTCCCTCATACGGAGCCCCTTTGTCTCCTCGGAAATCCTGTCGTCGATCTCCGCAGCCTTAGTACCCGTTCGTCTGGAATAGATAAACGAATAGATATTGTCATACTTCACACGCTTTATCAGCTCCAGAGTCTGTCGGAAATCCTCGTCGCTCTCGTTCGGGAAGCCTACAATAAGGTCGGTTGTAAGAGAAAATCCGGGATCGCGCTCCCTGAGATAATCAACTGTCTCGAGATACTTTTCAACGGTGTAGCGGCGGTTCATTTTGCTGAGGATCTCATTACTTCCGCTCTGAACGGGCAGATGAAGATGCTTTGCAACCTTTTCGCAGTCAAAAATTGCGTCAAGAAGCTCCTTTGAAGCGTCCTTGGGGTGCGAGGACATAAAGCGTATTACAAAGTCGCCATCTATCTCATTGAGACTTCTCAGAAGCTGAGGAAAACTCATTCCCCCGTCAAGGTCGTTTCCGTAGGAATTGACATTCTGACCCAGCAGCATGATCTCCTTATAGCCCTGAGCCGCAAGCTCAGTTACCTCCTTAATGATGTCCTCTGCCCTGCGGCTGCGCTCCCTGCCTCGGACATACGGCACAATGCAGTAGGTGCAGAAATTGTTGCAGCCGAACATTATTGGCACAGAAGCCTTGAAGGTACTCTCACGAACCTGCTCAGCTCCCTCGGAAAAGTCGGCGTACTCACTTGTATCCGCAGAGAATTTCTGTCCGTCAAGACAATTCCAGAGAAGCCTTGGCAGCGAGTTTATCGCAGATGTTCCCAGCACAAAGTCCACCTGAGGATATGATTTGCGTATTTTCTCCGCAATATGCTCCTGAGCCGTCATGCAGCCGCTGATACCGATTATCAGTTCAGGTTTCAGCTCCTTGAGCTTTTTCATGCTTCCCACGATTCCGAATACTCTGTCCTCTGCGTTTTCCCTGACAGCACAGGTGTTCAGTATTATCAGATCGGCTTCATTCTCATCTTCCGTGAATCCATATCCCATTTTCTTCAAGAGTCCCTTGATCTTCTCTCCGTCCGATACGTTAAGCTGACATCCAAAACTGCGGACGTACGCTTTAAGCTCCGATCTGCCGCCCAGAACTTCCTTTATCTTCTCAATTATTGCTTTATTATCTGTCAAAACAGCTCTCCTTCCTGTATTTTTTTCAATCCTTATAATTATATCACATTATCCGCTTTCTTTCAAGCATTTAACCCGAAAAAGATTGAAGTCAGGTAAATTGTTGTTTTGCGGAGGGGTATTCTCGTAACCTGCTGGGGAAAACCTTTCTGAGGAAAGGTTCTGCCTAACCGGCACCCGTACCCTCTGTCTCGCAAGCTCGACATCTCCCTGCCCCGCAGGGAGACACCCCAGACCCCTTTCCAAAGACTTCAACTCAAATTTTCCAGATAGGGGCATGCCCCTATCTGGAAAATTTAAATAAAAGTTTTAGGGAGGGAGTTTGAGGGTGACTCCCCACAGTGTGGGGAGATGTCCGAAGGACAGA
>JAFTPG010000042.1 GCA_017463375.1 Ruminococcus sp.
AGTCCTCTGTTCTCATAATCTCACCTCTGGGTGTATTATGAGCCTTTTTGCCGAAATTATGTATTTCAGCAAATTTGTTATATCCCTAAACGTAGGGGCGGATATCATCCGCCCGATTTAAAAATCCGTTATATCTCCTCCATCGACAGCGTTGCAACCGCATTCAGACTCTCGTCGGCAGTAATTCCGCTGAGGAAGTTGTAATACCCCTGACACGCTATCATAGCCGCATTGTCTCCGCAAAGGGACTTATTCGGCATATAGAACTCGAAACCGTTCTTTTCACAAGCCTGAGAAAGAGCCGCACGGACTCCCGTATTGGCGGAAACTCCGCCTGCAAGAGCGATTCTCTTATAACCCAGAGCCTTTGCCGCTTTGATGGTTCTGTCCGTGAGAAGCTCGGAAATAGTGGACTGAACACTCGCTGCAAGATTATTGAAGTTCAGCTCAATTCCCTTCTGCTCGGAGTTATGAACAAGGTTTATCACCGAGGTTTTCAGTCCGGAGAAGCTGAAATCAAACTCGTTTCCCGCAACCGTCGGATGAGGAAGCTTGAATTCAGTCGGGTCGCCCGTCTGAGCAGCCTTGTCGATATGGACTCCGCCGGGGTATGGGAATCCCATTGCTCTGGCGCACTTGTCGAAGCACTCGCCTGCCGCATCGTCACGGGTTCTGCCGACAACACGGAATTTCGTGTACGAGAGAACCTCGATAATATGGCTGTGACCGCCGCTTGCCACCAGACAGAGATACGGCGGCTCCAGTTCGGGGAAAGTCAGGTAGTTCGTGGCAATATGACCTGCAATGTGATGCACGGGAACAAGCGGCTTTCCCGAGGCCATAGCAAGTCCCTTTGCGAAGTTTACTCCGACAAGCAGTGCTCCGATAAGTCCCGGAGCGTATGTAACCGCAATTGCGTCAACGTCGTCAAGTGTTATTTCTGCCTCGTCAAGAGCCTGCTTTGTGACCACAAGAATATTCTCACAGTGACGGCGAGAAGCTATCTCAGGAACAACTCCGCCGTATTTTTTATGCTCCTCAATCTGCGTGGAGATTACAGAGGAGATAATCTCCCTGCCGTCCCTGACAACGCTTGCGGCTGTCTCATCGCAGGAGCTTTCAATTCCAAGTATAAGCATATATATCAAACCTCACTTTTCTTCATGACAATCGCATTTTCACAGGGATTGCTGTAAAAATTCTTCCGCACGGAGAGTATTTCAAATCCGCATTTTTCGTACAGGGCTATCGCAGGAGAGTTACTCTCTCTCACCTCGAGGAAAATCTCCTCGGAGTCCTCGGGGAGCAGGCGTTCAAACTCAGCAATCAATTTCTGAGCAAGTCCCTTTCTGCGATAGCCGGGGTGAACCGCAACGTTGGTGATATCTCCCTCACCGTATGCGGAATATCCCGTCAGCAGAGCGATTACATTATTTCCGTCCATGATGTACAGTACAAAGCCGTTTTCCTTTGCGGCTTCACTGCGGAAGCTCTCCGCAGACCAGCCATCCTGTCCGACTGTGATTTTTTCAAGCTCCGCAAGAGCCGCAAAAAGCTCAGCGGAGGTACTCCTATCAGCCCTTTGCAGCATACCAGCTCTCCCCCTTGTTTACGTCCACGGCAAGCGGAACTTTCATTTCGCATACGCTTCTCATTTCCTCGCCGAGAATCTCAGCGGCACGTTCTGCATCGGCAAGAGAGGACTCCACGATCAGTTCGTCGTGAACCTGCAAGATAAGCTCCGCATCGAGCTTCTCCTCACGCAGACGGCGGTAAACGTTAATCATCGCTATTTTGATGAGGTCTGCGGCAGTTCCTTGCACGGGAGTATTCATGGCAATTCTCTTTCCTGCCGCCTGAAGCATTTTGTTCGACGAGGAAAGCTCGGGAACTCTCCGCCTTCTGCCGAACATCGTTGAAACATATCCGTTTTCCTTTGCACTGTCCACGGTTTCGTTCATGAATTTCTCAACCTTGGGATACTTGTCGAGATAGTCCCTTATATATTTTTTCGCCTGAGCAACCGATGTGTTTATATCCTTTGAGAGCGAGAAAGCTCCGATTCCGTAGATGATTCCGAAATTAACCGCCTTAGCCGCACTTCTCATTTCGGAAGTGACCATAACAGGCGGCATATCGAACACCTGCGCCGCTGTGGAGGTATGGATATCCTCTCCCGATACGAATGCGTCGATCATGTTTTTGTCTCCGCACAGGTGAGCCATGACTCTCAGCTCAATCTGGCTGTAGTCGGCATCAAGAAGAATTCTTCCCTGCTCCGCAACAAAGAATTTACGCATCTGCGAGCCAAGCTCAGTACGCACGGGAATATTCTGCATATTCGGCTCGGTCGAAGAGATTCTTCCCGTTCTTGTTTCGGTCTGCTTGAAACAGGTATGGATCCTGCCGTCCTCGGCGACCTTGTCGAGAAGTCCCGCAACGTAGGTGGAATTCAGCTTCGTGTACTGACGATATTTCAGCACGTTGTCAACAATCGGACTCTGACTGCGAAGCTCCTCGAGGACATCCGCATTGGTGGAATAACCGCTTTTCGTTTTCTTTTTCGCAGGAAGTCCCAGCTCCTCGAACAGAACGGTTCCGAGCTGCTTGGGAGAGGAGATATTGAACTCGTGACCTGCTTCGTCATAAATCATCTGACTTGTCTCTTCAATCATTTCCGTGAGGTCGGCTCCGAAGCTCTTTACTCCGTCCGCATCTACACGCACTCCGACGTGTTCCATTGCGGCAAGAACCTCCGTCAGCGGCATTTCGATATTCTCAAGAAGCGATGTCATTCCCTCGGCTTCAACCTCGGCACGGAGCTTTTCCGTAAGGTCTCTCAGTGAAGCCAGATCCGCATATTCACCGTTCTCGGAGCAGTAATGAACCGAATACTCCGCACAGAGCTTCTCGATCGTATACTCGGAAGCGGAGGTATTGAGCAGATATCCGCAGATTGAAGCGTCGCATCTGAGATTTCTCAGCTCACGACCTCTTGCCATTGCATAGCGGTAGTGCGGCTTGGCTTCGTTTGTAGTTTTTATGCAGTCTGACTCAAAAAAGGCACAGATAAGCTCCTCGCTGTCGGCTGTGTATACAATATCTCCGCTGCGGACTGTGAGTCTTTCTCCGTCAAAGAGATACTCGCAGCTCTCTATTGAACCGATTTTATCTGCGGTGAAGAGTTCCTCTGTCAGCTCAGCTGTTTCGGTCTCTTTACTTTCCTCAGCGGGAGCTTCTGTTCCCTCGGATACGGAGACTCCCAGCTTATCGAGCAGCTTGAACATTTCAAGCTCGGTCAGCAGACGGCTGATTCCGGCTGTATCAGGCTCGGCAGGCTTATATGCGGAAATCTCCTTTTCAATCGGAGCGTCCCTGACGATAGTCGCAAGCCACTTGCTCTCCTTGGCGGCATCGGCTCCGTTTTCGAGCTTGGTGCGGACTCCCTTAGTAACATCAGCTTCGGGCAGCTTTGCATAAAGCTCCTCAACGGTTCCATATGATGTTATAAGATTCTTAGCGGTCTTTTCGCCGATTCCGGGGACTCCTGAGATATTGTCGGAGCTGTCTCCCATGAGCGCTTTCAGGTCGATGAGCTTTATCGGCTCGAAGCCATAGTCCTCGAGAAACTTCTCCTGAGTATAAATCACGGTCTCCTTGTTGGAGGCAAGACGGACTGTAACCTTATCGTCGATCAGCTGTAGACTGTCACGGTCACCGGTCAGCACAAAGCACTCGTTTCCGCTTTCAGAGCAGGACTGAGCAAGAGTTCCGAGAATATCGTCAGCTTCAAAGCCCTCGCATTCGAGCACTCTTACTCCCATGAGAGTAAGAAGCTCCTTGACTATCGGAAGCTGCTGGGCAAGCTCGGGCGGCATTCCCTTGCGGTTAGCCTTGTACGATGCTACCGCCTTATGGCGGAAGGTCGGCGAACGCAGGTCGAATGCTACCGCAACGCAGTCAGGCTGAACCTCAGCAAAATTTTTCAGATAAATATTCATAAAGCCGAAAACCGCATTTGTAAAGACTCCGTTTTTATTGGTCAGCAGCTTTATTCCGTAAAATGCACGGTTAAGTATACTGTTGCCGTCGATTGCAAGAAGTTTCATATAAAAATTTCCTTTCAGAAAAAATGACTGTAGTTACTTTTATTATATCACATATTGTCCGAAATAGCAAATTGTATATCTCCATTCTGTTCTAAATTGTCTGCAATGAAGAATTACTTACAAAGCCCTTGATTATCGCAGGCAAATGTGGTAAAATGATAGGCATCAAATATACATATAAAATAAGAAAGGACTATTATGGAAAACGTTGACATAGCTCAAATTATACTGGTACTGATAATGATGATTTTTTCAGCTCTCTTTTCAAGTACCGAAACAGCATTCTCAAGCGTAAACAAACTCAGACTCAAAAATTATGCGGCTCAGGGAGATAAAAGAGCTGCCAAGGCTCTGAAACTGGCAAACAAATTCGATGATGTTCTCACAGCCGTTCTTATCGGAAATAATGTCGTTAATATCACGACTTCATCGGTCAGCACCGTTATTTTTATCGGTATCTTCGGCGCTAAAGGCTCCGCCATTTCAACGGTAGTCGTTACGATCGTTGTGCTGATCTTCTGCGAGGTTCTCCCGAAATCCTACGCTAAAAAGAATTCAGAGAGCCTTGCTCTCCTGTTCGCAGGACCGCTTTCAGTTCTTGTAACTCTTTTCAAGCCGTTTGTGTGGTTCTTCAATACTCTTTCATCCCTCATAAGCAAGGGCGATGACGCTCCGAGCGTTACCGAGGATGAGCTTAAATACATGATCGACGAAATCGAAGAGCAGGGCGTCATTGAGGAACAGGAAAGCGACCTTGTCAAGAGCGCTCTTGAATTCGACGACATTACTGTAAACGAGATACTTATTCCCCGTGTAAAGGTTATCGGAGTTGAGACTACGGCTACTCTCGACGAGATCCTTGCGATATTCAATTCCGAGATGTACTCGCGTCTCCCCGTCTATGAGGTGAGTCTCGACAATATAATCGGAATTATTACAAATAAAGCCTTCTTCAAGATGATCGCCGAGGGCGGAAGCGATATCCGCAGCATTATTCAGGAGGTTCCTCATATTGCCGACAGTAAGCCCATCAGCCTTGCTCTGCGTGATATGCAGCGTTCAAAGGTTCATCTTGCTGTTGTAACCGACCAGTACGGCGGAACTAAGGGTATTGTTACTCTCGAGGATATAATCGAGGAGCTTGTCGGCGAGATCTATGATGAGGATGATGAAATAGTTACCAATATTATCCGCACAGGTGAAAACAGCTGCGATATCGCAGGTGACACCGATATTGACGAGCTTCTTGAATTTTTCGATCTCGACGAGGATATGATCCAGACCAGCTGTACTTCTGTCGGAGGATGGGTCACCGATGTTATGGAGCATATTCCCGACGCCGGCGAAACTGCTGAAACGGGAATTTTCAAAATCAGAGTCATCTCTGTCAACGAGCAGACTGTCGAAAAGGTTCACATTGAAATAGATATACACGATACCGAATCGGATGATGAGGATTAACAAAAAGGACGGCTTAAGACGACTGCTCGTACAGAAGTATATACGTGTAATATTGAGGAAAACCCTTTTGAAAAAGGGTTCTCCTAACCGTCGCCTGTCCCCTCTGTC
>JAFTPG010000130.1 GCA_017463375.1 Ruminococcus sp.
AACTATTGCTCCGAGACGTTTCATATTATCTTCAAAAGTAATTTTTTCTTCCATTAATCAATCACCGATTTCAATAATTTCCGCTTTTGCATTTCCGTTTCCGAAGCGGATTTTCACGATGTCTCCCGTTTTCAGCTTTTCGTTGCTGTTTATAAGTTGGTCTCCGCTGTAGACAAGGGAGTATCCTCTCGACAGCACTTTCAGCGGACTCAGACTGTCCAGTCTTGCAAGCTTCTCACTAAGCAGAGACTCCTGTTTCGTCATATATTTTTCAAAAGCAAGACAGGTGCGTTTTTCCAGTGAATCGAGTCTCTCGCCGCCGA
This sequence comes from Ruminococcus sp., assembly GCA_017463375.1. Lineage (GTDB taxonomy): Bacteria > Bacillota > Clostridia > Oscillospirales > Ruminococcaceae > Ruminococcus. Next base: position 324 of record JAFTPG010000130.1, read on the forward strand.
GCCTGAGTCTGTTTTCGGGAGACTGAGCCATGATTCTGCTGTTGAGCGCAATATATCTGTCAGCAGCTCTGTCAGTAGCTGCAAGTGCAGCATTTTTCATTCTGCGCTTGAGAATCCCGAGCTTTTCCGCCAGATGCTCAACAGACGGAGCCGCCAACTCCGCAGCTGCCGACGGAGTAGGTGCTCTCATATCAGCTGCAAGGTCGGCAATAGTAAAATCGGTCTCGTGTCCGACTGCGGAAATCACGGGAACTCTGCAATTGTAAATCGCATACGCAACCTTTTCCGTGTTGAATGCACGCAAATCCTCCGAGGAGCCTCCTCCTCTGCCGACAATTATTACGTCACAGCCTGCCGACTCTGCGCTGAGAATTCCCCTGCATATGGAATCGGGAGCATTTTCTCCCTGCACAAGTGCATTCACCGCATAAAGCTCCCCTATGGGATATCGGCGTGAAAGCACATTTATTATATCTCTCACAGCTGCTCCGCTGAGAGAGGTTACGGCTCCGATTTTTTTCGGCATAACAGGAAGCGGTCGTTTATGTGCGGTATCGAAGATTCCCTCTTTGGCAAGCTTAGCCTTCAATTGCTCGAGAGCTACACTTGCCGCACCTGCGCCGTCGGGCTGGATGTCATTTACATAGAGCTGATACACTCCGTCACGCTCAAAAACGGAAATGCTTCCTGAAACGATCACCGCCATTCCGTCCTCGGGACGAAATTTCAGTCTTGACGCCGCCGAAGCAAACATTACCGCCTTTACAGCGCTCTCTTTGTCTTTCAGAGTAAAATAAAGGTGTCCCGAACGATAATGCTCCGTAAAATTGGAGATCTCGCCCCTGACCATTATTCCCTGAATATTCTTATCCTCTTTCAGCTTGAAGCTGATATAACGGTTGATTTGTGTTACTGTTAAAACAGGCATTATTTTTTCTCCTGTGATTTTAAATAGCCGAAAATTGCCGTTCCTGCGGCATTGTCGCACGAGAACTCGGGGGCGGCGAAATATGCGTCTGCGAAACGGGAAATAATCCTGTCACGGATTATCACATCCGACATTACTCCGCCTGCAAATACAAGCGGAAGCTCCCCGTGAAGCTCGATTGCCGCCGCTGTCATTGCTATTGCTGTTTCGGCAATAAAGTCAAGGCAGTATTTCGCAATATCCTCGTGAGCTTCTCCGCTTTCGAGCATTTTTCTGCATTTATTTTCGAGTCCCGAAAGACAGCAGTCAGTTCCCTTTATTACAGGACGGAGCTTATTCTTTCTGCTGCTTTTTACAGCAAGCCTTTCAAGCTCGATTCCGCATGGAAACTTTAATTCAAGCATAAGTCCGACTCTGTCCACTGCCTGACCTGCCTTCAGATCGAGAGAAGTTCCGATCTGCGTGATTTTCAGGACCTCATCTTTTTCAGGCTCACACAGCAGGCAGTCTGTAGTACCGCCGCTGACATGGAAAGCGATAAATTTACGGTTCACAAGCTCGAGCTTCTCAGCCGAATAGAGAGCCGCCAGAACATGTCCCACCTGATGAGAGGTCGTATAGACAGGAATCCCCTGAATAGCCGCAAACGAACGTGCGAAACCCTCTCCGCACAGAAAGCACGGCATATACGAACCTTCCGCATTTCTCGGACGCGCTGACGCTGTGATTCCGGAAATATCGCCGAAGCTGTACTGTCCGAAAAGCTTTTCAATCATCTCGGGAAGCTGTTTCGTATGATGAAACACTGCGTCGCTTTGTCTCAGTCCAAGCTCGCCGTCCTTTACAGGAAGAAGCTTCTTTGTCTGATATATTTTCTGCTCTCCGCTGACAAAAACTGCCACCGAGGTTGTATAGTTGCTTGTATCAATGCCGATGAACTCAGGCATCAGCGTTCTCTCCCTTGCTTCTGTCACGGGAGAATGCTCCGAGAACACCGTTAATGAACGATGTATCCTCCTGATAAGTATAAATCATCGAAAGCTTGATTGCCTCGCTGATTGCCGCATTCATCGGAGTATTTTCATCGTAAATTGACTCGTAAAGAGCTATTCTGAGAATCGCAAGATTAAGCTTTGAGATTCTGGAAATACTTCTTGATTTACTGTAGCCGGAAATAATTTCATCCAGCTCGTCCTTATGAGCAAGAGTTCCGTCAACGAGCTTCTTCACCTCGTCGTTAACAGTGATCTCGTCAATTTCCTCTGCAATATCATAAAGCTCTCCGATATCGTCGTCACGCAGAAGCTGTTCAAAAACCAGCTTGAATGCGCTGTCTCTTATTTCACGTCTTGTCATTTTTATTCTCCTCACTTATTCAAATTCTACACCGTCAATAACAACGTTGACTCTTGCCACAGCGACTCCGGTCATATTCTGTATATTTTCCTTTACAGCTGTCTGGACAGCCTGAGCCACGGTACATGCTTTTTCAGTGCTCTGCACGATAATATTTATATCAACAGCCGCAACGTCTCCCATAAAGCTTATCTTTATGGGAGCGTTCTTTTTCAGCTTGCTGACTGTGTTCATTTCTCCGCTGAGTCCTGCCACGCCCTTTACGTCGAGTGCGGCAAGCTTTGCAACGGTAAGTATTACGTCCTCGGATATTTTAAGTCTGCTCTGTGCAGTTTGGGTATTCCCTTTCATTTTTTCAACCTCCATTTTCACCGCAGGTTTGAGTGTAAATTTTAATCAAACCACTCTCTACACTCTTACCTCTATATTATATCAAAAAATTCTCGATTGTACAACTACTTTACCTCAAAAATTCTGATATTCTCAGCAGAAACTTCTGTCTCGCCAAGGATTATCTCCTTGATCGACGCTGCCTGAGCCTTATCCAGCCCCTCAGTCTTGACTACAACCTTTGCGCTCTCGCCGTCGAGATACGCTACGCAGTCTGCAAATCCCTGAGCCTTGACGAGAGATTCAATAGTTCCCTCCGACTCAATGAGCTTTGAAACCTCGACCGCATCAAGTGCATTTGTCACCATTTCATCCTCTGTGAGGTCTCCTCCGCCGATTATCGACTGGAGAGTCTGTACAGCCTCGTCACGATTGTTCATCTTGTCGAGACGAGCCTGTGCAAAGTAATCAACTGCTGCATCCTCGGCAGCCTCGCCCTCTGCGGTTCCGTTAACGAATTCAGTCTCGCCGTAATTGACATTCTCGCTGACGCTTGTATCCGAAACTGTGAGGGTATCCTTCTTTTCCGACACCTTCGGAGCTGATGCGTAATTTATGTACACCGCAACTGCCATCATGAGTGTAAGGCAGGTCATGATTATGTGCTTCTTTCCGATGATTAATGTTGGCTTTTTCATATGAATGTCTCCTTTATTTAAGTTTTGTTACATATATCTGACTTGTCGGGATTCCAAGTGCGGTCGATACTGCTTTGTATACTTTTTCCTGAACAGCTGCGCTGTCGCAGCCCGAGCAGGCTATTACCGCTCCCGTTATCTCGGGAGATCTTACAGTTTCAACCAAAGCTGTTTTGCTCCCGCTTCCGCCTATCATTACATAGCTGTGCTCCTCCTCTGTTTTATTCTCAGAAATGCTCGTCTTTCCCTCTGTGGCATAGACGTATTCCTCGTCTCCGCTTATTGTAAGATATACCTGCACCTCACCTACTCCCTCAATATTTCTCAGGAAATCAGTCAGCCGCCTTTCGGTATCAGCACAGAAGTCCTCCGACTGTGCAGACGCACTGTTTTCAGCCGCCGGCTTTTTTTCCTCATCGCCGCTGTCTCCCGGCAGGAGAGACGACAGCATTATCAGAACCAGACCTGCCGCTCCCAGTACGGTAACGGCTGTCAGCGCCTTTTTGTCGCTCCTGAAAGAGCCTATCAGGTCACGAATTGCCATTGTATACCTCCGTTTCCGCACCGAGACTGTTTCTGATTACCTCAGCTGCCGCTTCAAAATTATCGGCGCTTACAGTAACTCTACTAATAGATATGCTGTTTGTCTCCGAAATATTAACCTCAGTTTCAATCTCGGTGCAATTTATTCCTGCCGCCTCTATCTGCTGCTTCAGAACGGCAGATATATTTTCTCCTGTCTGCTTTTTCATTTCCTCATGATAGAGACTCATCGAGTCATCGTATTCAAGCGACATATACTTCTCAATGTCCGGCAAGTCGAATTCAAGAGTTCCTTTCAGTATCGGAGTCGAAATCACTGTTATGAATACAAGATTCAGCAGGAATTTCATCTGATTTTTGAACCTCGTTCCAGCAGCAAGTCCGTTTATCAGAAATACCGACGCCGATATGATGCATACGGATTTTATCAATGTCCCGAATCCTTCCATTTTAACCTCCTAGGCTGTGCTTTTCATGAGAATGGCTGTGCTGATTACAAAAAGCACCGAAAAACATATCAGCACGCTCATTACTATTGCAAGTCCGGCGTCAAGACCCTTGAACAGCTTCTCCAGCGGAGTCACCGAGAACATTTCTGCCGCTGTCTTAGCCGTCCACATTACTATGCGGAAAGCCGCTGTCTCAAGTATCGGCGGAAGCATTATAAGTACAACGGCAATTGTTCCAGCAGTTCCTGCCGTACAGCGCATGATATCGAAGCTTCCCCTGACTGTTGCGTATGCGTCCGAGACTGCGCTTCCGACAATGGGAACAAAGCCAGATATCAAAAATTTTATCGTTTTGGTTGCAAATCCGTCAACCGAGCTGCCAAGCGTGCTTTTCAGCGAAACAAATCCCGTAAAGAGCGTTACGGCAGCCGTCAGTCCCCATGTTATTATTTTCCGCATGAGCTGAGTTATACTATCCAGCGTTGCATTCGGAAAAACACTTCCGCTGATTGACAGAGCCGCTGTCATCGTAAGAACAGGCATTACTATATTCGCCGCAAGCTGAACCATTATCTCTGCCGCTCCAAGCACAACCGTATTGTAAATTGCTCCCGAAGTAATTCCGCCGCTCATTATAGTTATTCCCGCAAAAACAGGCACAAATACGAGCATGAAGCCTCCGCCTCGTTCGAGCGTATCAGCCGCATTTTCATAAAGCTCCATCAGCGGCGGACTCACTACCGCTACAGCCGAAAGGACGCACACCAGATTGTACAGATTTGCTGAGGAATTCTCCGGAAACGCCGTTTCACCGACATTCTTCATAAACGAAATGAATATCACTATTATCAGTATTATCCCAAGAAGCCGCATCGGCGCTTTTATTCTAGTCAGAGCTGCTTCCTTGATCGAGGAAAGCATTCCTCTGAGCGAAAGCTCTCCCATATCGTCGTAGGAGTACGAAATATCGTACTCCTCGAGCATTTCGTTGACTTGTCCGCGTATCTCCTCGTCGCTCACTGAGGAATCCTCGGCAAGCACACTGAACGAGAATATGCCAGACATCAGAACCGCACTTACTATAACAATAATCGCTTTAATTAATCTTTTCATTTTAACCCTCAGAGGAATTCATTTATCATGTCAACCAATGCCTCCACTATCGGAAGCGCTATTACAGTTATCGCTCCTCTGCCCCACATCTCAGCTCCCGAGGCAAGAGCAGTCTCGCCGCTGTCACGGCAGATGTCGCACGTTATCTGCGTTATGAAGCATATCGCTGCCGCCTTGAAGATCAATCCTATGTAGCCCGACGAAATCCCTGCGTCTGAGAAAAGCTCCTCGACCTGACGGATCACAGGATGAATCATAGTGACAAACGCTCCCAGAAGCAGAGCGCAGCCTGCAAGCGATATCAGAAGCGACTGCTCACGGCAGTATCTGCGCAGAAGAACCGCAAAAATTGATGCGGATATGCAGAAAACCGCAACCGACAGGCAATTGTCTACCATAATCCGAACACCGTCTTTACCGTCTCGAACAGTCCGCCGATTTCCTCGACGATCACCACAAGTACTACTATCAGTCCTGCCAGAGTTGTCAGCATTGCCTGTTCCTCACGCTCTGCACGTTTGAGAACCAGATTCAGTACTGCTACAATGATTCCCGTTCCTGCAATTTTAAAAATGAGATCAATATCCACTTTAAGCACTTCCCTCCGCTATATTATCAGGATTCCAACCATCGTTCCGAACAGCATTCCGACGCTGCGGTAGAGCTTGCCTTTTCTGCTGTACTCCTCACTGCGGATCCTCTCAAGCTCCCTTATCCGCTCAATTGCCGATTCTGCTGATGAGATCTGACCGTCAGCATCGCTTGTCCCAAGAGTACTGCCGAATGAAAGCAGAATGCTCCGTTCCTCGCCGCTCAGGAGATCATCCTCAGAAACTGCCTTATCCCACACATCGTGAAAATTCGTTCCCGGCTCGTAGACATCAGGAAGATTCCGCAGAAATTCAAGATTTCCGCAGACCTCTGAGGTGTGAAGCTCTCTGATGATCTCGTAGACATCCAGAGATCTGTAGCGTATCATAACGCATATCTGTGTAAGCATTGCATGAATTTCCCGGCAGCAGTCACGGCCTGCCCTCAGCCTGTCCGAGAGCTTGACGCCGATGATTGCTCCAGCGAACACAAAGCAGATAAATGCCAGCATTTTATACATTACGGCTCAGCCTCCTGATTTCCTTGATCTTACCGGGAACTCCGCTGCTTTCCAGAAGCACTGCATAGTCAAAGACTCCCTCGCTCAATAGCTTTTGCGCCGCCAGACGATTCGTTAAATCATTGATACTTTTCGCATGAATCGTCGCCGCAAAGTTCACGCCGCAGCCGCTTCCCTGAAGAATCGCTCCGGCATCCTCCTCGGTACTTATCTCATCGCTGAAAATTATCTGCGGCGACAGCGTCCGGATCGCCGTCACTATCCCCTCGGAACGCCTGCAGCCCTCCAGCAGATCGGTCTGAGTTCCGATATCATTCGTCGGAACTCCGCTTACAGAGGCAGCCAACTCACTGCGCTCATCAATCAAGGCGACCTTATAGCTGTTTCCGCATAACCGACACAAATCACGCAGCAGCGTTGTTTTTCCCGAATTGACTCCTCCGCATATCAGCACACTGCGAAGCCCCGAAGCAAATATCCGCTGATACAGTTCATGAGCGCAGCCAATCACTTCACGGGCAATTCTGAAATTCAGTGAATTAACATATTTAATCACTCCGCACTTTGACGATGAGTAGGTTCCTCCGACACCGACTCGAACTCCGTTTTCGATTGTGAAGAACGCTTCTGTCAGCTCCCTCGTACAGCTGTGAACCGAAAATCGGCAGAGAGCTGCGACAATGCTGTCGATCTCATTTTTCCTGATGACACAGCAGCCCGCAGAATCCGGATTACTTTGGAGACTTCCGTCATTACAGAGATACCTTATCTCTCCCTTTATCACAAGCGATATTGGTCTGTTGACCCGAAGTCTGATCTCATCCGTCAGATTCGCCCACTCCTGCTGGACTCTCTGCATTGGCGCTCTCACAGACTGCGGCATATATGAGCATATTAATTCGTAGCTTGTACTTCGATTCATTGTTTGTCCTCTTTCCTTTTTTACAATGATATTCACGTCCAGCCTTTTTTATGACATAAAAAAAGCGCCCGAAGGCGCAAAAAAACAGCACACATAAAGTGTGCTGTTTAAAAGAATTATTCCTTTACACCACCAAGTGCTACACCAGCAACGATATACTTAGAAAGGATAACGTATGCAACTACGATAGGAAGTACTGTAAGTGCGATAGCCATGTACTTTGAACCGTAATCGTTCAGAGTATCGGAAGCACCGATAGCACTGATCATCATAGGAAGTGTCTTCTCCTTAGTCTTAGCTGTAAGGAGGATCATGTTAGGTGTATAGAAGTTATTCCAGCTTGCTACGAATGCAAAGATCGACTGTACTGCGATAGCAGGCTTCATCATAGGAATAGCAATCTGAATGAATGTTCTGAACTCGCTGCAGCCATCGATACGAGCTGCTTCTACGATATCAAGCGGGAATGATGACTTCATGTAAGAACGCATGAAGTATACAACTGAAGGAGCTGCAATTGCCGGAAGGACAAGCGGCCAATATGTATTAATCAAGCCGATTGAGTTCATGAATTCTACGAAACCAACAGATGTAACCTGAACAGGAATCATCATAACAAGGAGAATTACAGTATATGAAACTTCCTTGAGCTTGAAATCGTATACATGAATACCATACGCTGTTAACGCAGAGAAGAAAACTGTAAAAACAGTTGAGCATGCTGTGATAATTAAGCTGTTCTTGTAACCTGCCCAAACGTCAAAAATGTAAAGGTAGTCCTGAGACTCTGTTACAGTTTTGAAGTTCTCAGCCAAATTGCTGCCGGGAAGCAGTGAAATTGAGTGAACAATTTCACCATGCTCTCTTGTAGCGTTGATAATAAGAATATACAACGGAAGGAGGCAGATGAGTGTCAGAATAACAAACCAAGTAAACAGCAATCCGGACTTCAGCTTGATCTTTAATGAATAGCTGTCTTTTGCAGATGATTTAGCTAATGTGCTCATATTGACAGACCTCCCATCTTTTTACTCTGCTCAAGTTTAAACTGCTTAGCAGCAGCCTTACGCTGCTTCTTCTTTGCAATTTCGTCCTTATCGCGTGTCATGTAGAACGCAATCAGACCGAGAGCAAGTGTAATAAGGAAGAGGAGCACTGAAGCTGCACCGGAGTAACCATACTGAACCTTACCGCCGTTTGACGGATGGAAGAGCTGGTAGATATAAACCGCAACAGTTTCAAGATCTTCATTAACCTTATTCGGATCCTTATGATAGAGATAAGGAATATCGAACATCTGAAGTCCACCGATCATGGATGTTACAAGTGTGTAAGCCATGATAGGGCTCAGAAGCGGAAGTGTAATCTTTCTGAATACCTGTCCGCCGTTCGCACCGTCGATGCTTGCAGCCTCGAACAGTGAAGGGTTGATACCCATAATACCTGACATGAGCATGATCATTGTATTACCAAACCACATCCAGGTCTGAATGAACATTACAGTACCTCTTGATTCCCAAGTACCTTCAACAAACTCAATAACCTCGCCCTTATCGAGCGCACCAATTGACTGGAGAATTGAGTTAACAGCACCGGGAGCGTCTGTAGACTGTCCGCAGAGCTGAAGGAAGAGTACTGAAACTGAAGCAGCTGTGATGATATTCGGAAGATACATTACAATCTTGAAGAAGCCCTTTCCCGGAATCTTGAGCTTAGCGTCTGTGAACCAAACAGCAAGAGAAAGAGAAAGAATAATCTGAGGAATGAAGTTACCGATCCACAGAATAAATGTATTTCCGAGTGCAGTCATGAAACTCTCATGAGCCATTCTTTCAGGTCTTCTATCTGAACCAAACAGAAGAACCTTAAAGTTATCAAAGCCTACATAATTTACTTCAGTACCGCTGGAAATATTCTCCTGGAAAGCAAGGATAAAAGTGTTGATCAATGGCCATAACTGGAAAAAGAAATAAACAACAAAGAATGGTAAAATGAAATAATAACCATATTTAGCATAACTGATAGACTTAATACGTCTCTGTGCAGCCGACGCCATAACACACACCCTCTCAAATAATAATAGATAATATGCACCTACGGAATGCTATAGCATTCCGTAGGTACTAAACATACTAATTAAGTATATCTGAAATACTAATTACCAGTTGAGATCAGGGAGATCCTCGGAAACCTTATCCATGAATGCTTCCTTTGTCTCATCCCATGATGCGCCAGCCTCGAGGTACTCTTCCTTAACAGCCTCAACGAAGTTTGTCTTAACTGTTGCGTCGTACTCTGTGATAAGGCCGTTGAAGTCGATTGTCTTAGCATTCTCGTGGAGCTCAGCGTAGATGTTCTGACCATCCTTGAAGAGGTTTGTAACTTCCTCGTTGAATACTGTGTTAGCAGCGATAAGCTCATCCATTACAGTTGAGTTGTTGCAGTACTCAGGCTTGCTCTGAGCGTATGTAGCGATAGCATCGTTATCAACTGTGAATGTCTTGATGAAGTCCTGAGCTTCCTCAGCGTTGTCAGTAGCAGGATTTACAACCATCCATGTACCACCCCAGTAGTAAGACTGAGGACCCTGGCAAACTGCCCAGTTACCAGCTGTAGGTGTAGCAGCATCCTTGAAGAAGCCAGCGAAGCCCCATGTAGATACGAAGTAACCCATGCAAGTATCGTTAGCAGCAGCAGCTGTCCACTCATCTGTCCACTGGCTGTTCTTTGTAACACCGCCGCAGTCCCAAAGAGCCTTAGCTGTGTCAGCGAAGTCCTGACAGAAGTCATCGATTACGAGTGTGTTGTCAACAACCCAAGGCTGTGTACGTCCGCAAGCGAATGCCTGCCACATACCGCCGAGTGTATCAGCGAGAGCTGTCTTGTTGCCAGACTGCTCAGCGATTGTCTGTGCAGCAGCTACGAAGCCATCCCATGTGCCGATCTGAGCCTGCATCTCTGCAGGTGAAGTTACGCCGAGGTACTGCTCAGCGAGGTCAGCTCTGTAAGCGAAGCCGCCTGCTGCAGCCTGCCATGAAACGCCCTTACGAACGCCGTTCTTGTCCTTACCGATCTCGTCTGTGTAGCCGTAGATCTCAGCGAAGTTGTCATCTGTGAAGCCGAGCTTCTCGAGAGCAACTGTCTTAGTATCGTCGTTGATGTACTTGAGAGCCCAGTCAGCCTCTGCGAAGTATACGTCGAGGTCCTCGCCTGTAGAGAACATCTGATCGTAACGCTCAGAAGCCTCACCGCCGCCTACACCGAAGCTAACGAAGTTAACGCCGTCGAGTGTCTCAACTTCCTCAACTGTGCAGCCCTTCCACTGAGCAATGAGGTAAGGAACGTCGTCTGCGTTCCAAGCAGCTACTGTAAATGTGTCGCCGCCTGTCTTGAGTGAAGCGTCGATAGCGCCAAGCTCAGTTGACTTAGAACCTGTCTCAGCAGGTGTCTCTTCCTCAGGTGCGTCTGTCTCCTCTTCCTCAGGAGCGTCTGTCTCCTCTTCCTCGGGAGCGTCTGTCTCCTCAGCTACAGAAGAGCTGCTAGAAGATTCCTTCTCTTCCTCGTCGCCGCATCCAACGAAAGCTGTTGCTGCCATAGCGAGAGTAGCCATTAAAGCTAAAGTTCTCTTAAGTTTGTTCATTAGAAATTCCTCCTTAAAATGTATATTATATTTTTATAAATATAATATGTTGTTTGTTACCGCACATTTGTCATTGCCACACTTTCCGACTCGTGAATGTGCTCCGTCTGACATCAAGCTGGCTTAAATGTCTGAACATCTGACTCGGTGCAGTTCCGGCATGTGCCGATTTTATTACAAAAGACGCCTGGTCTTCGGTAATCAGAACAATTGATTCTGCGCCGGCGTTTCCTGCACAGAAAACTAAGACGCCGTCCGCTTTACAGATAATCGTAGCATATATCCGCAGAAAAGCGAACCTTCCGCCTTCTGCTTGTCAATTTACGCCGGGAATAACTTCTAGGGTCAGTATCTTAGTAACTCTTGATATGTAGATTCTTACAAGCTATAGAGACACCGTTTGCATCTGCACAACTTGTCTGAAACTTAATGAGAATTCAATTGCTTTTGTAACATAAATATACAGTATTTTCGGGTCAAAGTCAATGCTTTGTATCGTTCTTTAATTTTTTTTGGGCACTTCGTACATTTTGAACACTGATTTTTTGGTGATTCATACATATTTTTCACCGCGATTTTGAAATAGTTACAAATCGGTAAAAATGGCTTCATTGCTAAATTTTAACAAATCTTCATTAACATCTTTATGCCTATTGCCCAACTGTGACAAATTCGCAGATTTCCGCGACCTGTTTTTGTTCAAGTTTTTCAATGTAGAGCAGTTCATATATGTGGCTGTACCCGTGAATAGCTTCACGAAGATCAATTATATCCTGAGCGATTTCCTCCGTAACATGCGGAAGCAGCATAAGTTCTTCTATTCCCGCCGTATTGATATTTATCGGAGCAGCAGTCTCCAGAGTCAGCGGCGGCTCGGTTTCGGGGACAGGCTCTGTCGGCTCCTCATATACAGGAGGTTCCGTTTCTTCCGGATATTCAGGCTCATATATTTCTTCGGCAATATCCTCCTGTTCTTCGGAATACTGCGGTTCATCAATGATTTCCGTCTGTTCGCTTTCTGTATCATATGTAGGATTTTCCACATATATGCTGTCCCGTATTGCTTCGAGCTTTTTCTCGCCTATTCCTTCTACTTCGACAAGCTCCTCGATATTGCGGAAGTCTCCGTACTGTTCTCTGTAGGCGACAATATTCGCCGCTGTGGCTTCGCCGATTCCGTCAAGCTTCATAAGCTCGGCGGCATCCGCTGTATTGATGTTGATCCACAGCGGTTCTGTAACTTCCTCTGTCGTCGCTTCAGGAGGATCTGTCGCAGTCATGACTGTTGTCGGCTCAGGTATTTTTTCGGGCTTCACCGACTCGGTGACAGGCGGTACAGCCAGATTTTCCGCTGCAGAGATGAATGTGCTCTCAATATATACTACTGTTTCAGTGCTTTGACTGTCCTCATTATTCCTGACTGTACGCAGCGAAGCGCAGAGAATCACTGAGATGATCGTGATAAATATTGCTATAGTGTATCTGCTGCTCAAAACACATCACCTTCCAGCAAATCCCTGCTTATCCCTGCTGCTTATATTTGTCCTGTAGCTTTTTTTGCGTAGTATGTCAGTATTTCCGAAGCGTCGAGCGCATCTATTTTGTTGTTGCAGTCATAGTCGCCTGCATAAAACTCCTCAGCTGTAATTTCAGGCGTATTGCCGACGCTTGTTTCCGCATAGTATGTCAGCGCCTTTGACGCGTCAAGAGCGTCGATAGCTCCGTTGAGGTCCATATCACCCTTCTGGTATCCTATAAAAGTGAAGAACTTCACCTTTGAAGCGAATCCGTCATACTGCGAGTAGTATCTTACTGCGATTTCGGGATTTTCCTCTGCGGACACCTCAAAGATCGCATCCCACTCCGCTCCCATGAGCTTCAGAAGCTCGCTGCGGTCGGAAACGCCATAGCGCTCCATCATGAGTGCCGCATAGGTCTCGGTATCGTATCCGAACATTTCTGCGCTCTCAGCAAGCATTTCCTCCGTACCAACGGAAGTTATCACTCCGTATTCGAGCGTATCGCTGTAATCAAGATAATACACTCCCTCCTCAAGAGTATAACCGGGATTTTCCTCCGGAGCCTCTCCTGCCTGAGGGATTTCGTATGTTACCGGCTCGCTTCCGAACATTCCGTTGCCCGGAGCTATCCTGATCGTTACCGTCTCTCCGGGAATTACCCTGAACGCCTTGTTCATAACCATTCCCGAGGTAATATTCTGTCCGTCAATACATCTGGGAGCAACTGAAATAAAGTCGCTGGCAGAGGGATTCTCCCCTGCTGCATATTCTGCAAACTCAGCTTCTGCATTTGAAAGGAAGTTGAGTGTTTCATTGTAGTAGTCAAGCTCCATATCGGGAACAACAGCTCTTTCAGGAACTGATATTTCCTCTGTTATACCGTCTGCCGAAGCAGTCAGAGTCTGTCCGGCATAATCAGACACACTGTCACCGGATGCAAAAACTGTTCCGTCCTCAGCCGTAAGCTCTACATTTGCGTCGAAGGTCACCGTTTCCGTTTCAAGGTCAATATTCACCATTTCTCTGTAGATATTGAGCGTCACAGCATTATCAAGCCTGTTTTCCTGAGAGAGCGTGAACTCAAATATATTCACTCCATAATCAAGCGGCAGCTTTGATGTAAATTCATTCTTTGTCATCAGCTCGCCGTCCATATAGACATCCGCTGCCGATACGGGGAAAAGCTGGACGCTGCTCTCAGCACCTGAGAGGTAAATATTATATGTACTCTCGTCAGCTCTTTCGGCATAGAGAATATCATTATAGTTCGTGTAAAGCAGCGATGTGAAATATCCGAGGTCTATGAATTCCGCCTTGGCAGGAGTATATTTTCTTGTGGTATAGTTCACGCCGTCAGCCGATGCGGAGATCTCTGTTTCCTCTGTTATTGCTATCGGAGCAGTGTAGAGCAGCTCCTCACCGCCGTTTATTGAATACCATATATCCGAGCCGTCCTTCACGGAAAGCTCTACTGACTCATCAAGCGGAACGTTTCCCGAAATATGGGAGAAATCCACCGTACTGCACGGATTGGCAAATGCCTTGAGCGACATATTTCCCATGACCACCTTGAGGTCACGTCCCTCGAACAGATCACGGTAAGCCTGAATCTGATCTTCGGTCATATCGTCATTTTCAGCGATAACCTGTTCCAGAAGCTCGTTTTTCTCTTCCTCGGTATACTCGTAGTTCTTTTCTGTAACATCAGTCCATTCCGCGCCGTCCTCGCTGTAGAAGCTCTCATTCTCACCCGTATATTCGCTTATCGACTCATACGTTGTATAGCTGCTGAGAGGAATATAGCTGCCTGTTCCTGAATCCTCAAGAAGCATGCAGGTTTCGAGCGGCAGCACATACTTGCTGTCCTCGCAGTACATCTTCACAACTACTGAAAACTGTTCGCCTTCCTCTATCCGGACATTTTCATCAAGCTCTATGGTGAGATATCCCGTAAGCTCGGACATTCCCGACGTAACGGCAGACGGAGTTCCCGACGCCGGATCTGAGGGATCTGTAATTCCCGTATATACCGTAATTTCGTATTTGGTTCCGGGATTATTGATGTATGTGGATATTGCTTCAAGCTGCTGAGTCTCCTCCGCAGTGAAAACATTTGCCATATACGACGGCTGATTGATATCCTCGTTATCATCGGCAGACATGGTCTGAGTCGGCACAAAAGTATCATGCTGATAGTTCACGGTATAATTGTCAGCCGCTCCGAGTTCAAATACGCCGAACTCACAAAGAGACGCATCCGCATACGATATCCAGAAATATCCGTTGTCTCCGAAGCCTGTATCCCAGCTGTTGCGGCAGAGCCATGCTCCTGTATTTCCATCAAAGTTTGAAGCCGTAAAATTGTCGTCCCAGCCGGCGATCGTTACCGAGTGGTTTGCCTCCCTCGGCTTTAATGTGGAGTAGCATGCATTTGTTGCATAGGAATAACCCTCCGTCGAAAAGGATACGTCCACAGCCATCCCGTCATAAATAAACTGCTTTATAAGCGAATTGACATAATCCCTGTTGCTGCCGTCCTTTTCATAATCGAAAAGATAGGCATTTTCAAGATGATAGTCAGCGTCATTCTCATATCTGCTGACAACCGCTTCGTCCTCAAGCATTTCCTCATTTCCGTAGGGCAGTTTCTCCTCGCTTACGGGACCCATCCACTGCGCCCAGAGATTTGCAGCGACATATACTGTTCCGCCGTATTGCAGATGATCATTCAGCGTATCGGTATTTATCTCGATCTGGTCTCCGCCTATGTAGGGATAATACGCCGTATGCCACTCGGACAGATTGATCGACGGAACACTTTCCAGCAGACTTGTCTCCGCACTAGCCGCAGACGAAAATGTCCAGCAGGTTCCGTATGCGCCCTGATTCTTAACCGAGGTTATCGTTCCCTCGTCACGCATATCGAAGCTCTCGGGAAGAGTCACGGACTCCCCGTTAATACTGATTTCCCCGCTTATTGATTTGTATCCTGCAACAGGAGACAAATCAAACAGATCCTCCACATCCTGACCAATAAAATCCTTGAACTCGGGCATTGCAAAGGATATTCCTGCGTCCGCAGGCATTGAGAGTCTGCCGTTTTTGACAATGAATGCGTCATCGGCGGAAATTCTGAAGCTCCCGGCACTTACACAGAGAGAGCCTGCCGACGCTGTTACAGCCGCAGCTGCGGCTGCCGACGCAATTCTTTTCAGGTTGATTTTCATTGAATTCCTCCTTATTTTCAGAGTGTGACGACACTAAGCAAAGCACACCCTAGTCATTCAAGTAATGCATAACATGGCTGATGATTTCATCCTGACCGGGAATTTCTCTTTGAGAATATTCAACAAGAGTAAACTCCTTTCTGTTGAAATCACTTTTGGCGAGATAGGCATACGCCTGCTTTCTGGAATAGAATTTCCGTGCAAACTCCATATTCCAGACCAGCTGACGAGTCGAGCTGAGATATGCTCCGATCGGCATATGCTTTATCACCCATACAATACTATTTTCCATCAGAACTTCTCCTGTTACTTTCCGAAAACAAACTGATATGCCACTCCGAACCATTCACGCACCCAATAAGTCGGCACAAGTCCCCATGAAGTATCGGCTGCTATGTTGTACGCATCCATATCAAGACTTCCTGCAATCATTTCGGCTCTCAGCTGATGATATCCGTCAGTTACGATCGTAATTTTCTCATTCAGACCGTTCTCCTCAATAATCTCACGGGAGAATTTCAGATTTTCGTAGGTTGACGAGGACTTGTCCTCCATGATAATGCGCTCTTCCGAGATTCCCTTTGATACGAGATAATCCTTCATGCACTGAGCCTCGCTGATAAGCTCGTCAGTACCCTTTCCGCCTGAAACGATCACAGTTACATCGTCGTATTCAGCAAGATAATCGTATGCGGCGTCGAGTCTCCTTCTGAGCATAAGACTGGGTCTGCCATCCTTGACCTTGCATCCGAGAACAACAATCGTCGTTTCCCTTCCCTTCGGATCATCACGGGCAGCTCTGACCATAAAGACGCTGATCGTCAGTGCAAGAATAACGCATATTGCGGCAATTCCCGAAACGATACATATAACGGCTTTTCCGGCAGGCTTCTGCCAGAGAGTGCTGACAAATCCGGAAAAAGGACCGTAAAAAGCAAAAATCCCGAGCAGAGCCGCTGAGATCACAGCTCCGGCGCAGTTGCCGAGATTCAGTATTCCCGCCGTCATGGGAACAGTAAAAAAAAGCAGCAGTATAAAAGAAATGAGAGTCGGCAAAACTCTCATTCCTGTTCTCTCTAAAATAAGACTCATAACAGCTCCTTGAGAGCCTTTGCAAGCTGGTCGGGACATGATGTTGTTTTCATTCCGCATCTGATTCCGCTGAGTCTGTCCACAGCTTCTTCTACAGACATACCCTTTATGAGAGCGCCTATACCCTTTAAGTTACCGTTGCAGCCTCCGAGAAAAACTACATCATTTACGATACCGTCCTCAGCGTCGATATATATTTTCTTTGAACAGACACCTGTAGGAGTAAATTCATATTTCATATTTTATCATCCTTTCATTTTGACTTATAGCATTACACTTATACTATTACATTTCTTCCGTGAGCTTCAGGATCCTTTCGAGATTTTCCTGTGTTGTAAGCTCGCTTCCGATATGAGTCGGAACACTGTTGTAGAGTCCGTGGAAATCAGAACCTCCCGTAACTATAAGGTTATATTTTTCAGCAATATCCCTCAGAACCTTACGGCAGCTTTCGTCTGCTGAATAATGTCCGATTTCGACTCCGTCGATTTTACCCTTCTGAGCAAGCTCCTCAAGAAGCTCGATATTATCATACAGCGCAGGATGTGACATCACTGCCGCACCCTTAGCAGAGTGGATAAGGCCGAGCACGAAATTAACGTCGGGATACTCACGCTCCACATAGCACGAGCCATGCTGCGGATTAAAGAGTTCACGGTCAAGCTCGCCGTAGAACTCCAGCGCATATCCGTAGTCGATCAGCGCACGCATGATATGCTGCTTGAAAATGCTTTTTGAGCCTGTCGTATGTCTCAGAACGCTTTCCAGCGTAATCGGGAATTTCTCCATGACCTTTTCGATCATTTCCTTGGAGCAAGCCTTCCTGATCTCGCAGGATTTAAGACATAATCCCTCGAGCCTGTCCGGCTTTTTCGGTGCATAGCAAAGAATATGTACCTTTGAGCTTCGTTTTTTATCCCAGGCAGAAAGCTCAACACCGTGGAGAATCTTCACACCGTGTCTTGCACCCAGAACATCGGCTCGTGAAAAGGAAGCCATTGTATCATGGTCGGTGATGGAAAGATAATCTACGCCCGTTCTTTTCGCCTGAGCGATTACTTCTTCAATTCCGAGAGAACCGTCGGAAAGTGCGGTATGGCAATGCAGATCGCAAATCATAAGAACCTCTTTCTCCGCAGGATATTATGAATTACTGCGGTAAACCTATTTACTATGATTATGACAGAACATGTTGCACTACTAATATAATTGATTTCCGTTCGGTTTAGAACCTTTCCCCAATATCAATTCCGTTTAAATTATACCACATTTCGACACAGATTGCAAGCGATTTTATACATTTTTTATAAAAAAGGATCTCAGACGGCGAACGATCATTTTCCGCAGAACGCCGAATACAGCTCACCCTTTTTGTATCCGCTCTCCTTTGCGACTGCCTTGCACGCATCCACAGGACGCTCGCCCATATCCACGAGCTTTTTCACCTGCTCGAGAGCTGATTCGATCGTGATTTTTTCTCCTGAAGCTTTACCAGCCCCCTCGAGTACAAGAACAAACTCGCCCTTTGGTTCATGAGACGAATAATACTCCCTCGCTTCGTCAAGAGTGAAGCGCAGAACCTCCTCATGGATCTTGGTAAGCTCACGGCAAAGGGAAATTCTTCTTTCTCCGCCGAAAAAGCCTGCAAGGTCGTCAAGCGTCGCTCTCAGCTTATGCGGAGCTTCATAAAATACCATTAAAGCTGTCTCGTTCCTGAGCAGCTCAAGACGCTCTGTGCGCTGTTTTTTCGGAACAGGCAGGAAACCCTCAAAAGTAAATCTCGAGGTTGGCAAGCCTGAAACTGCAACCGCCGAAACCACTGCGCTGGGTCCGGGAACTACCTTCACGTCAATACCGTTCTCAGCGCACATTCTCACCAGAACCTCTCCGGGATCCGAGATGCACGGCATTCCTGCATCTGTGACGATTCCGCAGCTCTCCCCTGCAAGCAGACGTGAAATGATCGCTTCGGCTGCGGCAGGAGTGCTGTGCTCGTGAAAGCTGACCAGAGACTTTTTTATCTCATATCTGTTGAAAAGCTTAACTGTAACTCTTGTATCCTCAGCGCATACGAAATCCACGCTTTTCAGCGTTTCAAGCTGTCTGAGAGTTATATCCTCCATATTTCCTATCGGAGTTCCGATCACATAAAAAGTTCCGCTCATTTCTGCTCCTTTCCAAGGCTGTAGATATGCTGAAGCTCCTCTGAGAATCCATTTTCCGTACGTACATAAAGCTGAGGCTCTACCTTCATGAACGGCTTTGAGCCTTTTTTCCCCTCAATCAGGAAAAGCCACGGTGCGCTTTCAGGATTCTTCGATACGAAACGCAGTCTTTTCGGCTCTATACCGTTGCTTTTCATGGCGAATATCACGTCGCTCAGGCGCTCGGGACGATTGCACACGCACAGTCTCCCTCCGTATTTTAGAAGCTTTGCCGCCGCCGCACACACATCATTAATGTTGCACATTATCTCGTGACGGGCAATTCTCTGAGCTGTAATTGCGCTCTCAAAGCCTGCGTTTGCGGCTTTATACGGAGGATTGCACGTTACGAGGTCGAGCTGTCCCAGCGGAGCTCCGTCCCATAACTCCTTTAAATCAGCGCAGACAGGAACGATTCCAGCAGTCTCGCTTCGCTCCATTCCCAGCCTGAGCTGCTCAATAGCTCCCTCCTGAATATCCACAGCATAGGTGATCTGCGGAGGGAGGCTCTTCTGCATAATTAACGGAATTATTCCGCAGCCCGTCCCAAGGTCGCAGACCTTGTCCTTTTGCCTGTATTCCGAAAAATACGCCAGCAAAAATGCGTCCGTGCCAAAGCGGTGGTCGGAGCTTGCACAGACATATATTTTATCGTTCAGTTTTTCGTATTTGTATTCCATTTTTGTCTCCTTTGCTCAGCCCTCAAGCTGATAATGAGCACTGCCTGTTTCAATATCTATATATGCCGTCATCCAGTGGCAGTTTAATATCTCATCATCATCAAAAGCACCGGATAACATGATAGACGATTCGCCTATGAGCGGTGTCACTTCCATACGGAGAAGCTCCAGACCGAAATGCTGTGCAATATATTCCGGAGTAATCGGATTACCCTGAGCGTCCTCCTCGTCCCAATCTGCACACTGCTCCAGAACAGCTTTATAGTAGCCGTCCATCACCTTGTCGGGATTTTCGTAAAGCTCCGCAAGACTGTCAAGAGCACTCAGAAGCTCCTCCTCGCTGCCCTTGATTTCAATTGATAAATCAAATCCGCTTTCCCGACCGAGAGGCAGCTTTTTAATATCACCGTCTATAAAGCTGTAAGCATTTTTATTCGAGTCCTTTTCAAAAAGTATTCTGCCTAATTTGCTGTTATTAACCTCATACTCTGAAATATATTTCTCACAATATTCTCTGACTATGCGTTCTTTTTCTTCGTTTTCCCTTTTACTTTTCCTGTATCTGAAAACCCAAATAATAACAGGAACAAGAACGATTCCCGCAAGTGAGCCGTACACCAGTATCATCATTATAATTATTACCGCCGACGACGGAACGCCCTCATAATCAGTCACGAAAAACGATGCGGAGATCAGAATTGTCAGGTCGATTATCAAGCCAATGAGATACGGATGCCTTTTTATGAATTTCAGCATTATTTTATAGTTCCTCCGCCGACAACGATATCTCCGTCGTAGAAAACCACCGCCTGACCGCTTGTAACGGCTCTCTGAGACTCATCGAACTCGACGAGATACTCTCCGTTTCCGAGGCAGGAGAGAACCGCAGGCTGCTCGGTCTGACTGTAGCGTGTTTTTGCGGTAATTCTCATAGGCTCAGTAATTTCAGCAACGGAAATCAAATTAACATCCTCCGCAATGAGAGTCTTGGTGTACAAATCCGACTCATCACCGAGCATTACCGTATTGTCAGCAACATCCTTTTTCACCACATACGCAGGCTTTCCGAGAGAGATCCCAAGTCCCTTCCGCTGTCCGACGGTGTAGTTGATTATGCCCTTATGAGTTCCGAGAATTCTGCCGTTCATATCGATAAAGCTGCCCTCGGGAACTGTGGCTCCTGTAAATTTACGGATGAACTCCGCATATTTGCCGTCGGGAACAAAGCATATATCCTGACTGTCGGGCTTAGAGGAATTCACGAGTCCTGCTTTTTCGGCAAGCTCCCTTACCTGCGTTTTTTCCAGATTTCCAAGCGGAAAAAGAGTATGTGAGAGCTGCTCCTGAGTCAGCGAATAGAGCACATACGTCTGATCCTTACTGCGGTCGGCAGGACGCTTCAGCAGAAATCTTCCTGATTTTTCATCGTATTCATTTATCGCATAGTGTCCCGTAGCTATATAGTCGTATCCAAGCTCGAGCGCTCTGCGGAGCATCTTGTCGAATTTGACATGGCGGTTGCACTCAATGCACGGATTCGGAGTTCTTCCCGCAAGATAGCTGTCGGCAAACTGCTGCATAACGTGCTCTCTGAAATTGTCCTTGAAATTAAACACGAGGTGGTCAAATCCAAGACGGTATGCCACGCTTCTTGCGTCCTCGACATCCGAAAGCGCACAGCAGGTCTTGCCCTCCTTTTCTGCCTGAACTATATCCTCATCGGAAAAGAGCTTCAGCGTAACTCCCATGACCTCATAGCCGCTGTCCCTGAGAAGCATTGCCGCAACCGAGCTGTCAACGCCTCCGCTCATTCCTACCATAACCTTTTTCATCTTATCATTTCCAATCATTCAGCTTTATTATCTCTTCCAGACCGTTCACATACACAGAAGCGAGCTTCTTTATTTCATCTCTGTCGCTGGCAGATACCTCATCATAGACTCCGACAGTAAAAAAGCCTGCCGCCGAGGCAGTTTCCACGCAGTGGAGGGAATCCTCAGCAACAAGGATTTCCGATGGTTCAAAGCCGAGAAGCTCCGCCGCCCCGAAATATATGTCAGGCGATGTCTTTCCTGCCGGAAAGTCACTGTCGGTCAGAAGAAATTTCATTCTTTCATATATTCCAAGACGCTTCAGAACCGATTCTGCCAGTCTCCTGTATGTAGCGGTGGCAACTCCGTAAGGAACTGCTTTTTCATCAAGATAGTCAAGAAGCTCCGCAGCTCCGGGTTTGAGAGGAATGATCTCCTCATACTGAATCCTTACAAGCTCCTCAATGCGGTTGATCACATATTCCTTTGTACAGTCCAGTCCGAATTCGGAAATGAAAAATTCCGCAGATTCATCAACTGTCATTTTCCTGACTCTTTCAGAGACATCTGACGGCGGATCATCAATGCCGCACTCTTTCAGAAAAGTTCTGTCTACATCGTTCCATACGCTCATAGAATCTATCAGCGTTCCGTCGAGGTCAAAAATTACTCCCTTTATCAAAGCGGATTCTCCTGTTCATTCTCATATAGTATCACAGCCTGTTTGCCGAGCTGTTCGTATACGCTTTCAAACTGTTCGAGGGAATATGTCATGCTTCCCTCAAGCGGATCAGCGGCATAGACTATTCCATGAGCCCTGTCGTAGCCTGTCAGAACCATGCAGTGCTCCAATTCTGCAAACCATGCTTCATCGCCGTCCTCAGTAATCCAGCGCAGCTTCATTGTCACATCTTTCAGACCCATGCTTGCCCAAACGATCACGGGTCTGCCTTTTTCTATCTGGTAGAATAAATCCTGGAAATCGGTTCCTGTGAGGTCTTTCGCTGTCCAGCCAGCATCAACCGATTCAAAATACTTCACGGCAGTCTCGACAATGACAGGAGCATTGCATCCGAAGCCGTTGTCTGATTTCGGATCTCCCACATACGCCTCGTCGAAAGTGCAGACTGCCTCGGAAACGATCGGTAGAAAGTTGTCGCACAGCTCGACCTTGTCGATTTCAAAGCCGCAGTATTTCAGTGCCGCCGCAAGAGCTGTCACCTCGCAGCCGGTGGGAAGCTCAGGATTCTGAAGTATCGGCTCGACCGCAAGTCTGCGTGAACCGGGAAGCTTATGTCCTTTCGGCATTGTAAGCGGAGCCTTTGTCGGAGCCTGAGTGGGTTCCTCCGTAACAGGCTCGGTTTCAGCTTCCGCTGCCGGAGCTTCGGTTGTCACCTCAGCCGGAGAGGATGCGTTTACTGCAATATATTCATTACTTCCTGGTTTCCCGATCCTCCCGTAACAAGACGGCGATACTGCCGCAACTGCCGCCATTGCAGCGGCAGCTGACAGCAGCAAACCGGTTTTCCAATATTTTTCAAGCATTATTTACTCCAGATCAAGCATGATTTTCGCTCTGTAATCCTTATCAGCCGACGTAATTCTTTCGAGCGACAGTCCGTAAATATCGGAGGCTCTTATTTCAAGCTCGGCAAATCTTCTTGACGTTTCGTTGAGCTGAGCAAGCTTCGCAATTGAAGTCGCATAGGGCAGACGTGCTTTTCCCTTTGCATAGGCAAGAATCTCCTTGCCCCTCTCGTTGATTGCGAGGATTCTTCCGTAGGGCGGAAGATTTTTCATATCCTCCTTATTGATTCCAATGAGAAGCGAAAGCAGGATTCTTCTTATCCGAGCCATCGTGTATCTTTTGGTCTTTACGCCATAGAGAAGCTCCTCCAGCGAGCCTGACATTCTTGCGGCATAGATACGGTTTTCCAGTCCCTGACCTACGTCGTAGACCTGAGCGATCTCCTCAACTGACGAGGTTCTGAGCTTATAGAGGAGAATTCTCTCGAGACGTGTAATATCCGAGATCTCGCCCTTGCTTATTGCCTGAGCAACTGCGTCTGCCCATATCGGAACAGTGTAGCTTCTGATAAGCTCGGCATTGCGGCTGCCTGTGATCTTTTCCCTTATGAACGAGGCGCTTGCTATTCCGTCTGAGGGAGTCATGCTGTCGTGAGCCGCACTGCTGCGCTTGACAGTAAAGGGCTTGATGTTCGAGAAGAATTTCTTCAGCGCCCTGAGATACTCAATTGCGAGAAGATTATTCGGTTCTTCAATGACATCGGCTATCGAGTCGTCGATTCCGTTGATTACGGAGCTGAGCGCTCTCGGATAGGTGTAGCCCTTTTCCATAATGGCACGGATTTCAGCCGCCTTTGTAATTGCAACCTTTTCGACTGTTTCAAGCGTCTTGGTGAGCTTCGGAATATCTCCGCACTCGCTTCCGAAGGAAAGCTCGTCGACTACTCCGAGAGAGTCAAGCAGCCATATAGCTCCCTCTGCAAATTTCTCCGCAGAAGCAAGCGAATACTGCACCGGAAGCTCTATAACAAGGTCTGCTCCCGAGCGAACCGCAAGACGGGCACGGTCGATCTTATCCATTATCGCCGTATCGCCTCTCTGCACGAAATTGCCGCTCATTACCGCAACGATATGAGTTGCACCGTTTTTTCTTGTTTCCCTTATGTGGTAAAGATGTCCGTTGTGAAACGGATTGTACTCGCAGATTATTCCACTTACTTTCATTCTGACTCCCTCTTTCTTTCCGTATTATTATTTTTATTATGAACACCTCATCCGATGATGAAGCGTCAAAAACTTATTGTATTTATGATAAATTTCAGAAAAGCACTTGCATTTTGCAAAAAAAGGTATATAATTATATATGCAAAATAAATTTCCAGTTGAAAGGATTGTGCTTATATGATTATTTTAGTTGTAAACGCAGGAAGCTCATCGCTCAAGTATCAGCTCATCGACATGAAGGACGAGAGCGTTATTGCTAAGGGCAACTGCGACAGAATCGGCATCGACGGTCATATCTCCCACAAAACCAACGACGGCAGAGCTTATGACGCTGACTGTAATTTCCCTACTCACACTGAGGCTTTTGAGAAGCTTGTTGAGACTCTTACAACAGGCGACGCTGCCGTTATCAAGAGCATGGACGAAATCTCAGCTGTAGGTCACAGAATCGTGCAGGGTGCTGAGATTTTTGACAAGACCACTCTCGTTACAGATGAGGTTATCCAGCAGATCGACGATCTCCAGGAGCTTGCTCCCGTACATAACCACCCCCATGCGCTTGCTCTCTGGGCATGCAAGAAGGTCATCCCCGAGAACGTTCCTCAGGTCGTAGTATTTGATACTGCTTTCCACCAGACAATGCCGCCCAAGGCTTACATGTTCGGTCTCCCCTACGAGGACTATGAGAAGTACAGCGTAAGAAAATACGGCTTCCACGGAACATCCCACAGATTCGTTTCCGCAGCTCTCGCTGAGGCTATGGGCAAGGACATCAAGGATCTCAAGATCGTTTCATGCCACCTCGGAAACGGTTCATCCATCACTGCTGTTGACGGAGGCAAGTCCGTAGATACTTCAATGGGCTTTACTCCTCTTGACGGTGTTGTAATGGGAACCCGCACAGGAAGCGTTGATCCCTCTGCTGTAACCTTTGTTGCTGAGAAGCACGGCTTCACTCCCAAGGAAATGAGCGACTACATGAACAAGAAGTCAGGCTTCCTCGGAGTTTCAGGTGTTTCTTCCGACAACAGAGATATCACCGACGCAAGAGCACAGGGCAATGAAAGAGCTGCACTCGTTCAGGATATGCTCATTTACGAGATCAAGAAGTACATCGGAAGCTACGCTGCTGCAATGAACGGTCTTGACGCAGTTCTCTTCACAGGCGGTATCGGAGAAAATTCCTACGATATCAGAGAAGCAGTCTGCAAGGATATGGAATTCTTCGGAATCAAGCTTGATGACAGCGTAAACAACGGTCTCAGAGGAAAGCTTGCTAAGATCTCCGCAGCCGATTCAAAGATTGAAGTATGGGTCGTTCCTACAAATGAGGAGCTTCTCATTGCAAGAGATACTCTCGCTCTTATTTCTGAGAAATAAGTTATTCTTATTATAGCATATTAAAAAATGAATTTCAACAAATAATCTGATTTTATTTTATAAAATCCAAAAACTCCCGGATCGCATGCATATCCGGGAGTTTTTCTTATTTTTTGAAGGCAAGTGAGTCATATCCGAGCAGAACGGCAATTTTTTCGGCGTCGCTGATTTTTATTGCCTTGACGAAATGTCTTTTTGATGTCTCGCCGTTGAAATAGAGACTCACCGTGCATTTGCGGGAGATCCGCTGAAACGGAGTCTGGGTCACTCTCATTCTGACAAGTCTGCTGCGCTCTGCAACAACCGTATGAAATCCCAGCCATCTTGAATAGCGGATCATTATTCTGTCCTCATATATTGAGATTCCGCTTGTCACAGCGGCAGCCGTCTTTACGAAGATCATCCATATTGCAGGAATTTCCGCCATAATTATTCCGAAATACGCAAGCTCAGCCAGCTTTGGGAAAAACTCGGGAATTATAAGTGCGGCAGGATATATCGCTGCTGCGGTGATAACAGGAGACCATATATACTGCCATATACTGGTAATTCTCGGGCGGAACTCATTCTTGCAGCCGGCACACAGTCCTATCCTTTCAAGTCCGCTGCTAAGGCTGTTCACCTTTTTTAACGGAAATATTACCGGAAGCTGATTCTTTGCGGAGCCGTATCCTGCACAGCTGATGCTTACGGTCACTGCCTTGAAAAATTTCATTACGAGATTCTGCTGTAAATCGGCATAGTTAATCAGTTCGGCAGTTATCATGTACCTGCGCCGGGTGAAAGTTCCGCACACTATTTCAATGAGCCTGTTATCCGATTTCACGGCAAATCCGGAGTATCTGAGCATATTCAGCGCAAACGACAAAAACCAGGTTGCAAGAAAGAACGAGCCGATACCTATTGCCGCCGCCGGAATTTTCTGAACTATGAGAATCGGTATTTTCGAGGTCTCTTCGGCAATTTTTCCAAGAGAGACGGATATTACGTCCTTGGCAATGTCTCCCCCTTTGAAGAAAAATGCGGCAAGATATACAGCTCCTGAAAAGCTGCTGGAAAAAAACACCGAAAACAGCAGAACCAGCATCAGACGAGGCTTATGACGATAGCTTATGCTGTCACCCGATTCCACCTCAGGAACATTCTTCATAATTTCCGTGCAGACCTTTCTGCTTACCATCAGCTTCATGTCAGAGGACTGGAAAATGCCTGCACAGGTATCGCAGTAGACCCTCATTCCGCCGAACGGTCGCAGATAAAACGAACGCTCAACCGTCACAGAGCTGAGCCTGTTATAGGCAATAGCCTTCCTGACCTTCACAAATACTCCGTCCGTATGGACAATAGCTTCATCGGTGACAGTGATTCGTGAAAAATACCATCTTATGAATCCGAAAACAATAATAAGTCCGATTATCAGAATGTCGATCCATGCGCCTTTCAGCCAGTTATATACAACGTCCGCGTCAAGTGTGATCGCATGGACTCCTCTTAGCAGCGGAAAAATAAGCAGCCATATATTCTTTGCGGAATACTTGAGTATCCGCAGCGGATGTTCATGATACAATGCTCATTCCTCCCCGATATACAGACATCCGGACTGCTTCAGAATCTCCTGAGCATCGCTCTTCCGGAGAAAAAGCAGCAGACATTTGCCTCCGTACACATAAAATATTATGAAATTCAGTCCTGTTAATCCTGAAAAAGGAGTCGTTACAAATGTTGAATACTGTACGGAAGAATATTTTATTGATTGATTCGTTCTGAAAAAGACTCCGCTTGTTTTTTTAATTTCAATGCCGTCAGAGCTGTAGGACAACCGTGAAAAATACAGCGGCATATATACAAATACGAGATAAACGGCAGTCAGCGCAAAAATAATACTCAGAGTCAGCATCAGGGGGTATATCTTGATAAACAGTCTCACCGCCGCAATAAGCAGAATTGCTGACGCAAGCACAAGAATTCTCAGCGACGCAAGTCCGCGCCTGTCGGGTTTGTATAACTTCATTATGTTCCCTCCGTTATTTTGTTCTAGATTTATTATACCATAAATATTATTTTTAGTATACCAATATTTTTATTTCAAGGAGAAAAAATGAATATAAACGATTTTCTTGAAAAAATCAGCGGATTTGTCTGGGGTAACGGACTGATTTTCCTCCTGCTGTCAACAGGATTGATCTATACTCTGAAACTTGGATTTATACAGTTCAGATTCATCCCCTGTCTGATAAGATCTGTCAGAAACAGCCGGAAAAACAGCAAAGGTTCGGGAATCTCTCAGCTAAAGACAGTCTGCCTTGCACTCGGAACGGCAATGGGCACTGGAAATATCACAGGAGTCGCTTCAGCTCTCGCAATAGGCGGTCCCGGAGCAATATTCTGGATGTGGGTCTCCGCTTTCTTCGGAATGGCTCTCGTTTACAGCGAGAATTATCTTGCAGTCACTTACAGAAAACCGGGCGAATGCACCGGTCCCATGGCTTATCTCAGATACGGTCTCGGAAGCAGGGTTCTTCCGATCGTTTTTGCAATATTGTGTCTTGCCGCCGCTCTGGGAATGGGAGGAATGGTTCAGGTAAGCTCCTTTACAGATAATCTCTACCAGTGCTGCGACGTCAAGCCGGTGATTGCCGCTGTGATCATTTTTGCTGCGATATTTCTCGTAACTAAAGGAGGGATAGGCAGGATCGGCTCTGCTGCACAGGCTCTGCTGCCTGCTGTAACCATAGCTTATGCTGCTGTTTCGGTTCTTGTTATTTTCAGATTCAGAGAGAATATCATCCCCTCTTTCAGAGAGATCTTCACCGACGCTTTCAGCTTCACCTCCGCCGCCGGAGGAGTCTCGGGATTCGCTGTATCAAAAGCAGTTTCAGCCGGAATAAGACGCGGTATCTTCTCCAATGAAGCAGGTCTTGGAAGCTCGCCTATCCTTCACTGCGCCTCAGATGACGGCTCTCCCTCGCTGCAGGGAATGTGGAGCATCTTCGAGGTTTTCTTCGACACGATCATCTGCTGCACACTTACGGCTCTCGTCCTTCTCACCTCGGGAGGAAACGAAAACTATTCCGTGGCTGCCGCATTCGGAAGTATTCTGGGCGATAAGACAGATCTTTTCCTCACAGCGGCAATGGCAGTATTCGCTTTCTGTACGATCATAGGCTGGTATTACTGCGGAGAATCAGCATTTACCTATCTCTTCGGAACATCAAAAAAGAAAACCTTCTGCCTGATGTTTGCCCTCTTTTCAGCTCTCGGAGCTGTCCTCACTCTTGAAACCGTATTCGCACTCTCCGATATTTTCAACGGTCTTATGGCTATCCCCAACCTCCTCGGTCTCCTCCTCCTGTTCCGTAAAGTCCAAAAAGAGTAAATCCACAAATTGCTGTTTAACGTAACCTCTCGGGACGCCGAGGGCGGCGTCCCCTACAAAAATGTGTAGGGGCGGACGCCCTCGTCCGCCCGAATTTGGCAATTGAATTGTAGGGGCGACCCTTGCGGTCGCCCGGTGGGTTTGCGTTATATTCGGGTTCGGGCGACCGCAAGGGTCGCCCCTACGATATAGGATGTCAGAATGTGCAGCCCTCTGCATCCCTAAACAACAATTTGTAGGATGAACGATTGCAAAATTCGTGGAAAGTATTGATTTTTCAGTGAAATTGCTGTATAATGTAAAAAAACAGATGAATACAGTTGTGCGGACTTAAAGTAATA
>JAFTPG010000131.1 GCA_017463375.1 Ruminococcus sp.
GATAAAGCTCCTGAACGAGAAGTATCCCGAGTGCAGAACCGTCGTTGGAGGAGCTGTTCTTACGGCTTCCTACGCAGAGCAGATTCATGCTGATTTCTACGCAAAGGACGCTAAGGAGACTGTGGATATCGCAGCGAAAATTTACGAATAAAAGCAATGGGCGGACTATATGTCCGCCCATACGTTATATATGTAAAATATGCATTGTCCGTAGGGGCGACCCTTGCGGTCGCCCGTTAATTTCCCTGAAATCTATGTTTTTCGCAACAGTCCCAATAATTAATTGGCAGCAGGGCTGATTTTGGGACGCCGAGGGCGGCGTCCCCTACAAACAACAAATAACATTAAAATAGTAAGGGCGTCCGCCCTCGGATGCCCGTAGTTTTTTGAAAATCTCAGGTTTATCAACAATCTCAAGTCGCACAATGTGCGCCCTCATTTTTTCTTATGCAGTTTCAGATATATGCTTCCGACCATAAACGCAGCCGCATCGGCAAGAATCGAGGATATCCTCAGAACCAGCACGAAGAGCAGAACCTTTTCCTCGTAGGCAGCTCCGCAGACAAAGAGCATCACAGATTCCCTTATGCCTATTCCGCCGGGAGCTCCGGGAGTCACGAAGCCCACGATCCATGCGAACATGAATGCTCCCGTAAGCGATATAAGCTCGGAGGCTCCTGCCGAATCGCCGAAAATCAGATTCAGGGTCACGAAATACATCGCCGCCGAAACGCAGTTCTGCAAAAAGTAGTAGCCGACTCCCTGAAGGAGCTTTCCGCGCTTGCCCTTCTCGAAAGCCTTTTTGTAGCGTGAGAGGTATCCGCTTACCTTTTCACGGAATTTCAGCCGCACAAGAACTGCCGCCGCCGCAAGAATGAGAACTCCCGCCGCACCGATGATCAGGAGATTCCTGCCGTATTTTTCCATGAGGTCAACGATAGCTCCGCCGAGCAGAATCAGCGAGATCACGCCTGTCGAGAGCACGCAGAACAGCACGTCGAAAATCGTAGCGCAAGCCACGTCAACATGGCTTATATCCATGTCGGCGGCGAGCTGATTCCTGCCGATATACTGAAAAACGTTTCCGGGAACGTACTTGTACATATTCGATTTCGTATAGACGGGCATAGCCGCCGAGAACGGGATTTTAGTTCCCGAGAGCGACTGTGTGAAAACAAGCCACGGGAAAGTTCCCATAACGACAATCACCGTCTGGACAACGAAGCTAACAGCAATTGCCGCAATTGCGCTCGGAGTACCCAGCTGTGAGAAATCGGCGTCCATGTCGATGAATTTTTTTATCAGGAACACAACTGCCGCTATCATCAGCAGGTTGCCGGCTATTTTAACTATTTTTTTCATTATGCTTTTCCTTGATACTTAGAATTAAATCCGCAAGCTTTCGTGGATTTCCCATTTCGACGAAATAGATTCCCTCATCCGACTCGCTGTAAAGCTCATGAGTGGCATCATTATCGCCGAGAATCATAGGCTTGTTCATTGCACGGTAAATGTAGGCTTTTCCGGGAATCGTGCGCTTAGCCTTCATGATTTCCCCGTGGAAGTGACCTGCGAGACACAAATCAGCCTGAGCGATTTTCTCCGCAAGCTTCTCCTGCGACAGCCAGTCGATGTACTCGGTAATTTTCTCACCCTTGCGGATATTATTATCGCCGAGAGGCCCGACAAAGATGAATTTCAGGTTCTTTTCGTTTTCAAGAAGCTCTATAGCGTCCAGAATCACAGGGACTCCCTGAAGCGGCAGGACGCTTCCGAAATAGAGTACGGTGAAATCCTTATTTTTCGGCATCTCACGGGGATAATATATACTCGTATCGGCTTCGAGGTACAGCACGCTCATTTTTTCCTGCGGATAAGAGAACTCCTCGCAGAAGTAGCGTCCGTGAGCCTTTGTGTCGCAGACCGACATATCGGCGTATTTCAGCGTTCTGCGGTCGATTCTTTTCAGAAGCCTGCCGATAAGACTGCCCGGCTTGAACTTCTTACGGTCGAAGCACATTGTATCGTACATCGAGATGAAGAAATCAACTGCAACCGGCTTTTTTTTGAGCTTCCAACCAAAAAGCGGCAGTACAAGCTGCGGAGCAAAGCCGATGAAGCTCATGTCGAAATTCTTCATCTTAGCTTTGAAAAGCTCCTTCCAGACGTAAAGCAGACGTTTTGGGTAGCTCTTTTCGGGGGAGACAATCTCCGTCACGGTATTGCCGTTTTCACGGAGGATCCTCAGCTCCTGAGTGATTCTGAGATAGTCGGCATTTTTCGTGGCGATATAGAGAATCCGCTTGTTTCTGATATCATTTATGTTCTTCATCGTTATTTTTCTCACTGTTATCGGAGCCGCCTGCACAGTCCATTTTTCTTACTCTGTACTGAACGTCCTCGATAATCTTACGGTTAGCCGCAATTGTATCGCCGAGCAGACCAATTGTAATTGTCTGGAAGCCCATCATAATAAGGATTGCTGTGAGTATGAGCGACTGAATATGTCCGTCGCCGTCACCCATGAACATGTATACGAGGAAACGGATTCCGAGAGCTGCTCCGAAAAGCAGAAGAATCAGACCGATGATGCTGAAAAATTTCAGCGGTCTGTACATCACGAACGAGCGTGTGATAACTGTAGCGGAACGCTTCATGTATCTCCACATACTGGAGAAAAGTCTCGACGGACGAGTCTCGGCATTGGTTCTTATCGGAACAGAGGTCATGGCAACCTTGTTGTGACCTGCCTGAATGATAGTCTCGAGAGTGTAGGTATACTCGTTGACAACGTTGAGTCTCAGGGCAGCGTCACGGGAATACGCTCTGAATCCGCTGGGAGCGTCGGGGATATCCGTACCCGAAGCAGCTCTTACGACCCAGCTTCCGAGGTGCTGGAACTTTTTCTTTTTCCAAGAGAAATGCTCAGTATTATCAATGGGACGTTCGCCGATAACGATATCAGCCTTTTCCTCGAGAATAGGACGCACGATTTTTTCGATATCCGCACCGCAGTACTGGTTGTCTGCGTCGGTATTGACGATGATATCAGCTCCGAGGTGCAGGCAGGCGTCAATACCTGCCATAAAGCCCTTTGCAAGACCCTTGTTCTGCTTGAACGATACAACGTGATGGAACCCCAGCTCACGAGCCTTCTGAACGGTATTGTCCTTGCTTCCGTCGTTGATGATGAGGTACTCTATTTCGTCGATTCCGTCGATATGACGGGGCAGGTCGTTGTAGGCAAGCTCGAGGGTCTCCTCCTCGTTGTAGCATGGAATCTGTATAATCAGTTTCATAAATAATTCCTTTCTTGTATAAATCAGGATACCGCTGTAAACATGATTGATTCAAGCGGAATGCTGACTGTTCTTGTGTCGGCAGGATTAACGTCGGCAACGTTCCACAGCTCGGTCTCGAGAGTGATGATATTTTCGCCGTCGATAATATCCTCCCCGTCAAGCTCAAACGTCATTGAACCGCCGTTGTTTTCGGGAGTAACCGCAGACTCTCCCGCCTTTTCTCCATTGACATATACCGTAACCTCAAGCTCCTCCATTCCCAGAGCCTCCAGCGGAACCATTCCGCCGAGATTTACGGTCATTTCGTAGTCGGCAGGATAAAGTCCGCACTCAATTTCGGCATTTTCCTCGTCAATCCAGCAGAACGTATTTTCAAGAGCCGAAACTCCGCTGAAACGGTGGTAATGCTTGGCGGCGGTATAGCTGTAGCAGTACTTGTCGAAGCAGTAAACGAAGATACCCTCCTCGAACTCATAGAAATCCGTTGACATCGGAACGATTTCCCCGATATGATTGAGGTCGTCCTCCGAGTGATTTATCTTGTTGCGGTAGAGCACGGTAAAGTCGTCCTCGTTCTCAGCCTCGCCCGTAATAAATACAACCCTGTCATATTTTTCCGCCATCTCTGCGAACTGATTTTCAAGGTCGTCCGCCTGCGGATAGATATGAGCGTCGGTCATGGCTCTCAGCGGCATCCAGAGGTGATTCATGTACTGTCTCTCGATAAGAACGCAGTCGCCCTCTCCGACAGTTGAAGCGATCTCCCCGAGAATGCTCCACTCCATACGGGTATCGTCCTTGCTTCTCATCAGGAAGCGGTCATACGGCGCAACAAACGCAAGACCTGCCGCAGTAAGAGGAAGAATGAGCTTTCCTCCGAAGCGGTCGAGCGTCATTACTGCAAATGCAGCCGCTATCGGAATAAACGGCGCAAGATATCTCGAATAGTAGTAGTAGTGCTCTATCTCGGGTCTGAGAACTGCCGAGTAGACAAGCACGCAGTAGAAGAACATCAGATATACAGTCAGTCTCGACGGCTTTTCCGCAATGAATTTCGGGAAAATCACTGCCGCAATAACTGCCGCAGGTATCAGGAGTATTCCCGCATTGCAGATGAAGCCCCACAGAGCCGCATATTTTATTTCATCGCCCGAGAAACCGTATTTTCCGATAAGCTTTGCCGCAATATACACTATCGGGAGAACCAGCAGAAGCGAAAGAAGAAGTCTGAACCACCTGTTCTCCGAAGCCTTTTTGCTGAACTGAGCCGCACTGAAATCCCTGCTCTTTCTCGATACCGCAAAAATATACACAGCCGAAGCCAGAAGTCCTGCAATACAGGCAATCACAACAACGGTGCTGATGTTGCTGACATTGATTCCGCCGACAAACACGGGACTGTAGTTGTTCATAGTGTAAAACGGCTGAACATGACGCATCATGAAATAGCTTGCGAGATATCCCAGCAATGTCACAGGCATGAGAACCGCATACTGCTTCTGACGGGTGAAGAAGTACATTCCTGCGTATATGATGAAGAAAATCGGTATCAGCGTGTAAATCGAGACGTGATA
Source organism: Ruminococcus sp. (assembly GCA_017463375.1). Taxonomy (GTDB): domain Bacteria; phylum Bacillota; class Clostridia; order Oscillospirales; family Ruminococcaceae; genus Ruminococcus. The sequence continues at coordinate 4,877 of JAFTPG010000131.1, forward strand.
GCAGCCGAATACCGCAACGGGAATAATCGACATCCATTTCTGTCTTGGTCTGCTGTCGTCGGTCATAAAGTACATGAACAGCGACGGCAGAAGTGCAAGGAACATCTCGGTAAGCGAAGCCTTGGCAACCCATATCACTACAGGAGCCGCTGCCGCCGATACGCATGCCGCAAGACACGAAATATTTTTCAGTCCCAGATTACGGCAGATGAAGTATATCAGGAAAATCATGCACATATAGAATATCGTCTCAATGGTGAGCATATTCTCCATGCCGAAGATGCTTCCCCACATTGCAAGCATTGAAGCATATGTCGGAATTCCATGGATAATGCCCGAAACAGGGCTTACATTCTCGTCATACACCGTCTCGGGATAATCGGGGTCGGGAATATCGTAGCCTCTCAGGGCATTTTTCACGAGATACTCAAATACCTCACGTTCCTCGTCGGTTTCAAGCAGATGATACTCCTCAAAGTCCTTCTGACGGGCATTGTCGCCGTACATGAAATTTATTGCCTGAATCTGATAACCGCCCTGGTCCTGACCCATGCCGTAGATCTCATTTTTGGTCATGATGAACGGGAATGCCATAACGCAGACTATTATCGGAATAAGCATACTCCTGAGCGAGAAGTCGCAGTCGATGAGCTTTTTCACGCTGAACGTTCTGCTCCGCCGCAGGAAAACCACAGCTCCCAGTAAAACCGCATTCAGTGCAAGGTTCAGGACAGCTGCTCTGAAAAGCGTAAAGCAGTCAAGTACAAAAAGTCCCATACTGCTCACAATATACGAGCAGAAGAAGAAAATTACTCCGAGCACCGATGATTCGACGATATTTTTTTTGCTGAACCATATTACGGACGCAAGAACCGAAAGGATTCCGCCTCCGAGACATACTGCCGCATACTCAAATGAACCCATTTTACTTCTGCTCCTCCGCTTTGCTTATAATTGCCCTGAACTTGCTCATAATCGCGTCCCACTCATAGTTTTCCCTGATATATCTGCGTGCATTCTCACGCATTTTATTGTATTCCTCCTCGTGGGAGAAAACGTAGTCGATGATACCCTCGAACTCAAAATAATTCATGTAATAAAGACCGCCGTTGCTTTTCAGACAGTGTCCCTTGAGAACCTCGCAGATTCCGTTTACGATAACGGGAACTGAAAGAGTCATTGCCTCAAGAACGGAAATTGACAGGCTCTCGAACTTTGACGGGAGCACAAGGCATTTAGCTCCTGAGATTCCGCTGAATTTATCCTCCTCGCTGACGAAGCCCAGACTGATGATATCCTTGCGCTTAGGGACTTCGCAGACCTCCTTGCCCATGAGAACGAGCTTCAGGGTGCTCTGAGGGTGTCTTTTCTTGTACTCCGTGAAATATCGGAACATCATCGGGCAGTCCTTGCCCTCGTCGATTCTTCCGACGTAAACGATATAGTCGCCCTCAATGCCGAACTTTGCTCTGAAAGCGGCTTCGTCAGGCTCGCACGGAACCTCGACTCCCGTACCCATAACGTCGCATGGGATATTTCCGCAGCCGAAAAGCTTCTGCACAAGCTCCTTTTCCTCGTCGGTGAGGAAAACGTAAGCCTTCGGCAGATTAAACAGCGTCTCGAACGTTTTGAAGTGAATAAACGGCTCCTCGTGGGCTGTCGGGATAAACACAGCCTTGTCGGCGACCTCGGGAATTCCCTTTACCGAGAGGTAGTAGAGGTACGTCACGAAAATGAAAACGTCGTATTTATCCTTATTTTCTCTGATATATTCGATAGCCGCAGGACAGTAGGGGCCCTGCTTCTCGAACCAGACCTCCTCACGGGCAGTATCACGCTCGTTCGACTGAATATAGCTCAGATATGCTCCGTTGTACTCATTGAAATCGGCTGCACGCTCCTTTTCAACGGGAAATCTCAGCACACGCACGCCATTGATATTCTCCTCGTCGGCTTCATAGTGATTTGCCCATGTTGTGTAGTCCAGAGCCTTTGTCGTAATAACGTCAACCTCGAAATCTCCGGCAAGTCTCTCAGCGATAAGACGGGTATAGTACTCCGAACCGCCGTTGACCTCGAGACCGTATCTTTGATTTACAAGTGCAATTTTCTTCATAATCAAGCTTCTCCTGCAATTTCCGCAAAAAATTTCAGATATTTCTGCGTAATGATGTCCCATGTAAAGTTATCGAGCACATATTTTCTGCCGTTCTGACCCATGACTGCGGCATTTTCGGGGTGAGCGGCAATATAATTAACACAGCCCTCGAACTCGAAATAGTTCCCGAAATAAAGACCACCGTTTGATTCGGAAGCGAAATTCCTTGTAACAGCGCACTCCTCGTGAACGAGAACAGGCCGTCCGCAGAGCCAGCTTTCCATGATAACGAGCGAAAAGCTCTCATTCTTAGACGGCTGGCACATCAGCAGGGAAGCTCCGCAGGCGTCGTACTTATCCTGAGCGTCAACGAAGCCGAGGTCGTGGACATCATTGCGAACCTCTGACGGTATTTCGAGCTTTCCTCCGCCGATGAGCACGAGCTGCAAATCGCAGTCATTGCGTTTTTTGTACTCGGCGAAATATTTCAGCAGCGTGTGGACGTTCTTTCCCTCGTCCTTGCGTCCTGCGTAGAGAATATACGGCTTTCTGATACCAAACTTCTCACGGAATCGGTCGGGGGCGGCAGTTATATCCGCATCCATGCCAATTCCCATAGTGATTGTCCTTGTGCCGCTTTTCGAGAAGCCGTAGAGTCGCTCTGCAAGCTCAGCCTCGGGACGTGCATTGAAAACCATTCCCGCCGCCTTTGGAAATACCTCGGCAAACCTCCGGAAATAGGCATAAGCCTCGTCATGGAAGCACGGAATCATTACTGCCTTTTCGGGACAGGTCTTAACGCCGTTGTAGGCGGTTCCGAACATATACGGAATATAGACAAATACTGAGTATTCGTCCTTATGTGCGGCAATATACTCGTAAAGCTCGGGACTGTTTACCATTTCTCTGAGGAAGATATCCTCCTCCTCGACAGTCACGGGCTGACGGTTTATGAGCTTCAGGTTCACGGCGTCGAAAGCGGCGGTATCTCTTTTTCTCGCCTTGAAGCGTCTGATTCTGATTCCCTTAGCCGAAACGCTCTCGCCGGGCTTATGATAGTTCACGCTCCAGTCGGAGGAGAACTCCTTTACGCAGGTCGTGAGTATCTCGACCTCTGCGCCTGCCTCGTGAAGATGCGACGAGACCATACGCATTTCCATTTCAGCTCCGCCGGGGATATTTTCGTCGAACCATGGAACTACAAATCCGATTTTTTTCACTCAAACCACCATTACTTTCCGATAAACTTTGTCAGATAGCCCTCAAACATGGCTCTGATTTTCTCATACTGGAAGTCCTCGAGACGATTTCTCTGTTTTACGAGAACAGATTCTCTCAGCTTACTGTCATTTACGAGACGGTCAATAACCATTGCCGTAAACAGCGGGTCATTGTCCTTGATGAGAATTCCGCTTCCGCCCAGAGTATCGGCGATTGCGCTTGAATCGTATGCGACAATCGGAACGTCGAAGAACATCGCCTCGACCAGCGGAACACAGAAGCCCTCGTGCTCGCTCATGCAGAGGAAAACGTCTGCGGCTCTGTACCATGCGAGAATCTGATTGAACTTGATATGA
>JAFTPG010000043.1 GCA_017463375.1 Ruminococcus sp.
CAGAATCTCCGACTTCGAGAACTCCGAATCGGTAACGATAAGGTCAGCTCGCTTCATGGAACGCTTCAGACCCGTATCGAGCATATATTTAGTCCTCGCACGCACCGTCTCGGGAAAAGCCTTGTACACCATGTCATGGACAGTAACTACGGTCTTTCCGTGCACCGACGGAGGAACGATATAGTTGAAAAAGTGCGTGACATCGGCATTTTTCCCGAAGAACCACTTATACGGTATCGGCAGGAAATTCGATGCCGCACGGTAGATGTATCCCGAAAAGTGAGCAAGGTTCGGGGAGATATTCTCGGTGAAAGGCTTCAGACGCTCCAGCTTGATATGGTCGTCCGTGCGTGAAAAGAAATTGTAGGAGTAGGTGTTCCCGGGATAGAGACGAGCCATCGCTGTGGTCTGACCTGCCTCGCACCAGCCTATTCCTGTCATTCTGTCGCTCACCAGCGGTACTGCGTCGAATGATATGTGCATTGCTTTTCTCCTTTGCCGCTGAAGATACAAATATGCGGCACAAAATTAAAGTTTTCGCTCAAGCCTTTTTCAAAAGGCTTGCGGGGTCGAGGGGCAGCGCCCTCGTCGCCGTCCGCAGACGGCGAAATTTTTTCCGTAGGGCGCTCTGCAAGGGGTGAATTCCAAAACAGTCCGGTGGACTGTTTTGGAAGAGGGTGACTCCCCACTGTGTGGGGAGATGTCGAGCTTGCGAGACAGAGGGGACGGGTGCCAGTTAGGCACGCTCTGTAAGAGAGAGCGTCCCCTGCACAGAAAAGCCCTTAAAAACCAAAATCACGCAAGGGCGGATATAATCCGCCCCTGACTGTATACCGGCGAATTAACCGATAACGTTTTTGATTTTGATTTCCTTTTCAACGAGAGCGAGGTCATTCTTAACCATTCTCTCAACAAGCTCGGAGAATGAAATCTCTCTCTTCCAGCCGAGAGCAGCCTCAGCCTTTGCAGGATTTCCGAGAAGAATATCAACCTCGGCAGGACGGAAGAACTTAGGATTAACCTTAACGATAGTCTTGCCTGTAGCCTTATCGATACCAATTTCGTCAACGCCTGTACCCTGCCACTCAACCTCGATTCCAACGTGTGAGAAAGCAGTCTCAACGAACTCACGGACAGTTCTTGTCTCGTTAGTAGCTATAACGTAGTCGTCGGGAGTCTCCTGCTGGAGCATCAGCCACATAGCCTTAACGTAGTCCTTTGAGTGACCCCAGTCACGCTTGGAATCCATGTTTCCAAGCTCCATGTACTCCTGAACGCCGAGCTTGATTCTTGCGGCAGCGTCAGTGATTTTTCTTGTTACGAATTCAAGACCTCTTCTCTCAGACTCGTGGTTGAAGAGGATTCCCGAGCAAGCGTACATACCGTAGCTCTCACGGTAGTTCTTTGTAATCCAGTGTCCGTAGAGCTTAGCAACTCCGTAGGGACTTCTGGGGTAGAAAGGAGTTGTCTCGCACTGAGGAATAGCCTGAACAAGACCGAACATTTCCGATGTAGAAGCCTGATAGAAGCGGCACTCGGGCTTAACTATTCTGATAGCCTCAAGCATATTTGTAACGCCGATTGCGTCAATGTCAGCAGTTCCGAGAGGAGTATCCCAGCTTGTAGCAACGAATGACTGGGCAGCGAGGTTATAAACCTCGTCAGCCTGAGAGATTCTCATAGCGGAAACGAGTGAAACGGGGTCGGTCATATCGGCATAGATAAGAGTAACCTTATCCTTGAGGTGCTCAATATTGCCGTAGTCAACAGTACTCTTTCTTCTCCAGATACCGTAAACGTTGTAGCCCTTTTCGAGGAGCAGCTCAGCAAGATAAGAGCCGTCCTGACCTGTAATACCTGTGATAAGTGCGTTTTTCATTTTATATTCTCCTTGAAATTAATTTTATGTGAAATTGGGTGATTTTCAAATCATTCATTTATTGTAGGGGAGACCCTTGCGGTCTCCCGACGGACAGCCGCAAGGGCTGTCCCTACATTTTATATTTTATCAGACAAGCCCAGTTCTGCCCTGATCGTTGAGCTGAGCAATAACCTTCTTAACGTCCTGAGTGCTGTTCTTTGAGCAGATAAGCAGAGCGTCGTCGGTATCGACGATGATGATATCTTCCACGCCTACAGCCGCAATAAGACGTTTTCCGCCGCAGATAGTAGTTCTCTCCGAGCCGATTGAGATAACGTCGCCCTCGATGTAGTTATTGGAGTCGTCAACCTCGTTGATTCTCTCAACAGCCAGCCAGTTGCCGACGTCGTCCCAGCCGAAGCTGCCGGGGATGGTATAGATATCGTCAGCCTTTTCCATGATTCCGAAGTCAATGGATTCGCCCTTGAAAGCGGTGAATTCCCTCACAAGAACCTCGTTGAAGCTCTCCGTACCGAAAGCCTCTCCGATTCTGAGAGCACCGTCATAGATCTCGGGCATAAAGGTTCTGAGGTTCTCCATGATTGAGGATACCTTCCATACGAACATACCGCTGTTCCAGAGATACTTTCCGGATGCAAGATATTCCTTAGCAGTAGGCAGGTCGGGCTTTTCAACAAAGCGTTCAACCTTATATGCGTCGGGCATATCTGCGGCAGTTTCGCTTCCGAAGTTGATATAGCCGTAGCCTGTCTCGGGATAGTCGGGAGTAATACCGATGGTAACGAGATTTTTGCCCTCGAGACTGAGCTTCACAGCCTTTTTAAGAGTACTTGTGTAAAGCTCCTCATAGCCGATAAGGTGGTCTGAGGGGAGCACGAGCATAACTGCGTCGTCATATTTTCTTCCGATAACGGCAGCCGCAAAGGCAATGCACGGAGCTGTATTTCTTGCACACGGCTCAGCGAGGATATTCTCCTTGGGAATATCGGGGAGCTGCTCGTTAACGAGACCGATATAGGCGGAATTTGTAACGATAAAGATATCCTCAGCCTCCACGAGGGGGAGAAGTCTCTTTACGGTTTTCTGAATCATAGTTTCGCCGTCCTTGGTCAGTGAAAGGAACTGCTTGGGTCGTGAATTACGGCTTTTCGGCCAGAAGCGTTCGCCTCTTCCGCCAGCCATGATAACTGCTGTAGTTTTCATATGTCATTGTCCTCTTTTCTGTTTGACTGAGATTCCGGCAGGAGAACACCCTCCTCGGACTCAGCGTTGGTTTTACCGGGAAACAGCATGGTTTTGAGCGTCATAAGTATGATCTGCAGATCCATGCGGAGCGAATAATTTTCTATATACATCAGATCCATTTTGAGCTTGTCGTAGGGGGAGGTATCATACACTCCCGTAACCTGCGCATAGCCCGTAAGACCTGCCTTTACCTTTAGTCTGTATCCGAACTCAGGCATTTCCTTTTCGTACTCGGCACTAAGCTCGGGACGCTCGGGTCTGGGTCCGACCACGGACATTTCGCCCTTTAATATATTGAGGATCTGCGGAAACTCGTCGATACGGAACTTTCTGAGGATCTTTCCCACGGGAGTAATTCTGCTGTCCTCCTCGCCTGCAAGCTGGGGAACGCCGTTTTTTTCGGCATCCACGATCATGCTGCGGAACTTATACACATAAAATTCCTTACCGTCGATAGTGAGACGCTTCTGCTTGTACAGCACGGGACCTCCGTCGCAGAGCTTGACGGCGATTGCCGAGATTATCATGAACGGAGCTGCCGGAACAAGTGCGATCAGGGAGAATACGATATCGAAGATACGCTTGAAGAGTCTCTGCTCGAAGTCAAGCCCGTAGTTGCGGCAGAGCAGCAGCGGAGTATCAAAAAGCCGTATATCGTCGGCACCTCTTATGATAATATCTGAAATTTTCGGAGCTATATACGCTCTCACGGAATTTTCAAAGCAGAATTTGATGTAATCATTCCGCATTTCCGCAGGTATATCGCAGATAATAACGCCCTCATACTTGAGTATAAGGCTGCGTATTTTTTCCTTATCCTCATTAACGCTGACGGATTCGCAGATCATATACTTATCCACACGCTGACTCATTTTCAGCACGAGAGCCGCCGCCTGATGGCTGCCATAGAGAATAATAAGCCGTCTGGGGGGATAGATCAGGAAGAAAATTTTTCCCGTCACGAACGTCCATACGGATATAACGGCAAAATGTATGAGAGTCATCACCAGAATCGGAGTAGCGTTCATAAAATGACGTCCGATAAGGCTTATGAGGAAATATGCAATAACGTTCACGCAGACCATTGAAATCATCTGCGAATAGAGCATATCCGTTTTTTTCAGATAGCCCAGCTTGAATCCGCCGTACACCTTGAAAAAGAGAGCGGTAATAATTCCGTAGATGGCAATAAGAACCCAGTTGCCTCGTCTGTAGAATGGCAGGATAATCGTATCGCTGTAGTATCTGTACCATACCGCCGCAAAGATTCCCGTTACTATTGCGAGAAGCAGAACCGCCGAGCCAAAGGAAATTATTCTTTTATATCGGTCTTTTTTAGTCATAATAACATTGCACGGCTATACCATCGTAAACCCGCACGAAGTCTCCTTTATATATCTTTAGGCTTGATAGGGTCAGCACGCCCTAAATACATCTTCTGATTGCCGATTCTTCGCAGAATAGCAATATTAAGGTTATTATAACAAATCGGCAGACCCCTGTCAATAGAATCTGCCGTATTTTACAAATTTCCTGTTCAATTTATGGCATTTTGCACAAAAATACTTTTTGCGGAGATTTAATCAATATATTTTTCATAGCCTTTCCCTCTCACATCATATCAGCATGCTGACTCCGTTCACAAGCATGCACATAAGTATTCCCGTCACCGTCGGGAGAATAAAGCTAAGCGCAGTCCATCTGAGGCTTCCTGTTTCCTTTTTAATAGTCATGCAGGTCGTTGCACACGGAAAATGAAACAGCGTGAATATCATCATGCAGACCGCCGTTGTAAGAGTCCAGCCGTTATCACTCAGCAGGGCATGAAGCTGAGACATATCCGAGATGTCAACAAGAGTTCCCTGTGCAAGATACGTCATTATTATTATAGGCATAACAATTTCATTCGCCGGGAATCCCAGTACAAAAGCAAGGAGGATCACTCCATCCAGTCCCATCAGCGAGCCGAGCGGATCGAGGAACTCCGAAATATGTGAGAGCAGAGAAGCTCCCCCTGCTTCAACGTTTGCGAGGATCCAGATTATAAGTCCGCACGGAGCCGCCGCTGTGCAGGCTCTTCCGAGAACAAAGACCGTTCTGTCCAGAACCGAGCGCACGATCACTCTCGAGAACTGAGGTCTGCGGTACGGCGGAAGCTCCAGCGTAAACGACGAGGGAATTCCCTTCAATACCGTATGAGACAGAAGCTTCGACATCAGCAGAGTCATAAGAACTCCCAGTACGATGACTCCCAGCAGTATCAGCGCCGACAGCAAGGACGCTCCGAAGCCCTCGGATATGACGAAAAACATCGTGATCACTGCGATTATCGTCGGGAATCTTCCGTTGCATGGTACAAAGCTGTTTGTGATTATCGCTATCAGACGCTCTCTCGGCGAATCAATTATCCTGCATCCAGTGACTCCGCAAGCGTTGCAGCCGAAGCCCATCGCCATCGTTATCGCCTGCTTTCCGCAGGCGTTTGCACATCTGAAGCCCTTATCAAGATTAAACGCTGCTCTCGGAAGATATCCGAAGTCCTCCAGAAGAGTAAAAAGCGGAAAGAAAATCGCCATCGGCGGCAGCATGACTGAAACCACCCACGCTAAAACCTTATAAATGCCGTCGATGAGGACTCCGCAGAGCCAATCGGGAGCATTCAGTGAAGAAAGACCATTCCCGAGAATATCGCCGAAAGAAAACAGAGCGTCTCCGAGCAGATCCGAGGGATAATTTGCACCTGCGATAGTGATCCACAGAATGATTCCCAGCAGAAGCAGCATCACGGGAGTTCCTAGCCTTTTTCCTGCAAGAATGCGGTCGAGTCTGCGGTCACGCCTATACGGCTCGGAGCTTTCAAAGCTGACGACCTCTGCGGCAATCTCCTCAGCACGCTTTATTACCGAGGAAATCACCATGTCTGTGACTGCTTTTCCGTCGATAGAAGAGATCTCCCCGGCAAGCTCCGAGTAGGGAAATCCCTCGCAGGCTTCGGCTTTTTCAGTAAAATTTCTGTCGCCCTCAAGCAGTCTGAGCGCCGCAAGACGAGCCGGGATCCTTCTGAGCTTCCCCGAGAGGACTTCTTCAAGCTCCTTTGCCTTTTCCTCGATCTCCCCCGGAAGCCTCGTCGGCGGAGGAGTCGGAGCATCCCTGCATTCCGCAAGCTCGCACAGCCGCTTTTTCAGAACGTCAAGACCCTTTCCGTTTCGTGCGGTGACTCCCACAACGGGGACTCCGAGAAGCTCCTCAAGCCGCCGGAAATTGATTTTTATTCCCTTTGACTCCGCCTCGTCAAGAAGATTCACGCAGACCAGCGTTTTCGGAGCCGCTTCAATGGTCTGGAGCGCAAGATTCAGATTACGTTCAAGACACGTCGCATCGCAGACAACTATCACCGCATCAGCTCCGCCGAAACATATGAAATCACGGGCGCATTCCTCCTCAGCCGAGTTGGCTCGCAGCGAATATGTTCCCGGAATATCCGCAAGAATGAAGCCTTTTCCGCCATATTCAAAACGTCCCGACGCTGTGGAAACCGTCTTGCCTGCCCAGTTTCCGGTATGCTGCTTCATCCCCGTCAGAGCGTTGAAAACTGTCGATTTCCCCACATTGGGATTCCCCGCAAGAGCCGCAAGAAATTCGCCTTCCGCCCTCTCAATAAACAGTGCCGACGGACTCTCTCCGTTTCTTTCCGCCATTTCTGTTCCTCCTTTTCTCATGATATTGTCATTCTATGACGGGAAACTGCGTAAAATGTCCGATCCGATAAATATTGTAAATCGCTCCTCGGCAGGGAGAGTTTCACACTCTGTTGAGGGAGACCCTTTTGAAAAAGGGTCATCACTCAAACTCCCTCCCTAAAACTTTTATTTAAATTTTCCAGATAGGGGCATGCCCCTATCTGGAAAATTTGAGTTAAAGTCTTTGGAAAGGGGTCTGGGGAAGAACCTTTCCTCAGAAAGGTTTTCCCCAGCAGGCTGCAAAGCTCTCCTTACTGAGGAGTAATTCACAATACAAATCGGAATTGGGATATTTTCCGCAAATTATCACAAATATTGATGCCAAACGGCTTGACTTTTTTGCAAAATTATAATATAATAAATGTAATTGTCAATGAGACACTATATTCATTAGGAGGCATGACCGTGAAAAAAACCGGAAAAGCTACTTTCTTCATTGTCTTTGCTTTGATTTTACTGTTCTCGGTTTCTTCGATATTTGGTCTGGACTATCAGTTCGGCGATAACAAGAAATCGTGGATCAAGGGCGTTGACGATATTCGTCTTGGTATTGACATCCAGGGCGGTGTTGACGTTACCTTCAAGCCGGCAGGCGACGCTGACGCTACTGACGAACAGCTCGACGCAGCAACTGAGGTAATCAAAACAAGACTTACTACTCTTGGAATCAACGACAATGAGGTTTACAGCGATCAGAAAAGTGACAGAATTATCGTTCGTTTCCCCTGGCAGGCAGGCGAGACTGACTTCGACCCCGAGGCTGCTGTCAAGGAGCTCGGCGAAACTGCTGAGCTGACCTTCAGAGAAGGCTCTGACTACGAAACAGACCCTGAGGATGAGACAAGCATCATTCCTACAGGCGAAATCGTTCTCACAGGCTCGGATGTTTCAGAGGCTGCTCCCGGAAGTCAGATGGATGACTCGGGTGAGTATCAGTACGTTGTACAGCTCACTCTCACAGAAGAGGGTACAGAAAAGTTCTCAACAGCTACATCAGCTCTCGTTGGAACTGACACGCCTATCTCTATCTGGATGGACAACACTATGATTTCCGCTCCGACCGTAAACTCTGCTATTACTAACGGACAGGCTGTTATCACAGGCGATTTTACATACGAATCCGCTAAGAAGCTCGCTGACCAGATCAACTCTGGTGCGCTCCCGTTCAAGATGGAGACTTCAAGCTTCAAGACTATCTCCCCGACCATGGGCGAAGGCTCGCTCGACGCTATTCTTCTTGCAGGTATCATCGCATTCTGCTGCATCGCAGTTTACATGATCGTTCTGTACAGACTGCCCGGCGTTGTTGCTGTTATTGCTCTTATGGGTCAGGTTGCAGGAAGTATCGCAGTCGTTTCAGGCTGGTTCGGCTTCCAGGCAGGCTCAACTCTTACGATCCCCGGTATTGCAGGTATCATTCTCTCTATCGGTATAGGCGTTGACGCAAACATCATCACAGGCGAGCGTATCAAGGAAGAACTCCGTTCAGGAAAATCCCTCGACGCTGCCATCAAGGTTGCCTATAAGAAGGCGTTTACAGCTATCCTCGACGGAAACCTCACAAACGTTATCGTTGCGGTTGTACTTATGGGTGCATTCGGTGTTCCGTCAAGCTTCTTCTCAAAGATCCTCAACAATACGATCTTCTTTGCATTCGGCGCTACTACTGAAGGCGTTGTTTACTCGTTCGGAATCACACTTCTCGCAGGCGTTGTATTCAACTTTATCATGGGTGTGTTTGCGGCACGTCTCATGGTTACATCACTTTCAAAGTTCAAGTGCTTCAAAAACAGAAAGCTTTACGGAGGTGACGTTAAATGAGCAAAATGAACAACAATTCACAGTCAGCTTCAACAGCGAAAATCTATGACTTCTGTTCAAAGAAGAAAATGATTCTCATAATCGCAATTGCTGTTCTTGCGGCATTTGTGCTCGGAATCATCATCCGCGGAGTAAATATTGCGCTTGAGTTCAAGGGCGGTACTGTTATCACTTATAACTACGACGGAGATTTTGATTCAGATAAGGCTGAGGCTACCGTCAAGAAAATTGTCAGCACTTCCGTAAATATCAGAACTGGTGAAAATATCGAGTCTGACGGAAAGCAGTTCACAGTTTCCTTTACTTCAAACGAGGGACTTACTGCTGATAAGCAGTCAGAGCTTACCGCTGCACTTCAGGAGGCTTTCCCCGACAGCTCTGTTGAGCTTTCCGACTCCAACGATGTTAACCCCACTACTGGTAAGGAATTCTTCCTCAAATGTATCGTTGCGGTTATATTCGCTGCAATTCTCATCATCATCTACATTGCTTTCAGATTCAGAAAGATCGGCGGCTGGTCGGCAGGTCTCTGCTCCGTACTCGCACTCTTCCACGACCTCGTGGTTGCAGTTGCTTCGTCAATTCTCCTCGGATTTGAAATCAACTCCAACATGGTTGCGGTTCTTCTTACAATTCTCGGTTACTCTATCAACAATACGATCGTTATCTACGACAGAATCCGTGAAAACCGTCAGCTTATGCCCAAGGCTACTATGAACGAGCTTATCAATGCTGGCTGCTCACAGTCGCTCACTCGTTCAATCAGAACATCTGTTACTACTATCGGTACAATGGTAATCGTAACTATCGTTGTTCTCATAAGCGGATATGATTCTCTTCTCAGCTTCTCAGTTCCGCTCATGTGCGGTCTTATCTCTGGTACATATACATCACTCTTTGTTGCTCCGGTAACATGGTCATGGTGGATGGAGAGAAAGGCTGCTAAGGGCAAGACTTCCAAGAAGAAGTGATTTATAAAACTCAAAGGACGGCACCTGCCGTCCTTTTTTTGCAGAGATGACCTTTCATCCCCTCTTGATTTCAGATAAATAAAAAGACGGCATAAGGCGACTGCTCGTACAGAAGTATATATATTATTGAGGAAGAACCCTTTTGAAAAAGGGTTCTCCTAACCGTCGCCTGTCCCCTCTGTCAGCTTCGCTGACATCTCCCCACACTGTGGGGAGTCATCCTC
>JAFTPG010000132.1 GCA_017463375.1 Ruminococcus sp.
GTTGTCGTACCAAGAAACTACCTTAACATCTTAGAGATCATCAGCAACCTTGGAAACCATTGTCTGAGTAGAATCGAAGAGTGAACCGTACTTCATACCTATAACGTCAGAATAAACGATCTGATCCTTTGTAACAGCACCCTTAACAACTGCAACAAGAATTGTTGTTGAACCTGTAGGTGTTGGAACTCTCTGAGCAGCACCGATAAGTTTGCCGTTAAGCTCTGGAATAACAAGACCGATAGCCTTAGCAGCACCTGTTGAGTTAGGAACGATATTAGCAGCACCAGCTCTAGCTCTTCTGAAGTCGCCCTTTCTGTGGGGACCGTCAAGGATCATCTGATCGCCTGTGTAAGCGTGAATTGTGCTCATGATACCGCTCTGGATAGGAGCATAGTCGTTGAGAGCCTTAGCCATAGGAGCGAGGCAGTTTGTTGTGCATGAAGCAGCAGAGATGATCTTGTCCTCAGCTGTAAGAGTGTTCTCGTTTACGCTGTAAACGATAGTAGGAAGATCGTTGCCTGCGGGAGCAGAAATAACAACCTTCTTAGCACCTGCATCGATGTGAGCCTGTGACTTAGCCTTAGAAACGTAGAAACCTGTACACTCAAGAACTACGTCAACGCCAATCTCGCCCCAAGGAAGCTCTGCAGCGTTAGCCTTAGCATAGATTGTGAGAGTCTTGCCGTCAACTGTGAGAGTACCAGCCTCATCATCAGCGGAAACAGTGTGAAGGTTCTCACCTATCTTACCGCAGTAACCGCCCTGAGCTGTATCGTACTTGAGAAGCTGAGCGAGCATTGAAGGCTTAGTAAGGTCGTTGATAGCAACTACCTCGTAACCCTCAGCATCGAACATCTGTCTGAATGCAAGACGACCGATACGGCCGAAACCATTAATAGCAACTTTAACTGACATTGGAAAATTACCTCCTAAAAAAATTTACAGATATATTATACCTCAATTTGGGAGATTTTTCAAGGGGTTCGATAAAAAAATAACAACTTTTTTGAGAAACGAGCATAGTGCACAAAAAACTGCATTCATAATTGGATAAAATAGCAATATTTTTCTGTACAAAGACAAATTTTTCTAGAAGCATTTCATTTTTTTGGAAAATGTAGTATAATATAGGTGTTAAAATGATTCACAGGGTTGGAATAGACAGTTTGTCAGTTTGGGGAGTGATATTATGTCTGAAATCAGCGGTATTCTTGATGCACTTTATGCGAATGAATCGGAAGCGGTAATTGTATTTGCTTCTTCCGGCGATGTTTTATGGGAAAACGAATCCGCATGCAGTTTCCTTTCAAAAACCAAATCAGTACCTGAACAGATTTATCTGTGCGTTAAGGCTCACCCTGAGAAATCAGGCTATTTCTCAGCTGACAAGCTTGGAGGCAAATTCAGGGTATCTGTTATTGGCAATACTGAATGCTGGATTGTCGAGCTTTTCTCTGAGGATACAATTGTAAATCTGTTTTATGACCATCGTGTTACGGAATTCGCCTGCCAGAATGACGCTTCTATCAGAAATACTGTTACAGATATCTCAGCCTCATGCAATTATATCCGCTCAAATCTGAGTGATTCCAGCAAAGCACCGGACATTGACAATGTTCTTAACAACGTCCTGTCGTCATGCCGCCGGCTTCTCAGGACTTCGGCTGTCAGTTCGGTAATAGCGGAGATTGTCAAAGAATCTATGATAACTCGTCCCGTCATCAGGCTTGATAGCTTCCTGAGAGAATTTGCAGACGGATGCAGAAATACTCTGACGGATTCCTGCGAGGTTATTCTGAACGAGAATCCGGAATGCAGCGTCTGTGCAAATTACTCATTATTGAGATATTGGCTGCTTTTGCTCCTGCGGAATATGCTGCATGCCTCTGAACGCAAGACAACGAAAATTGAAATTTCTTCGTCTATCATAGATGATAAGGCTGAAATAATTTTTGCCCTGACTAAAGGCATACCCATTCACGGCTCATATATTCACAATATGAACGATATGGAGTTTGATGAGATTTCTTTAGAGCTTTTTGCAGACAGACTGGGTGCAGAATATGATTTTACCGAAAACGCCTTGAAAATCAGACTGCGGCTGACGAAAGATGACTCCGATTACATGAAGAGTCCATGTATCTCTTTTGGAGATGATGTTTTTTCTCCTTTCAGATTCATGCTGGACGATTATAAATTTATGTAATTCTATATCCGCTTATTCGTAAAAGAGTAAGCGGATTTTTCTTGTATAATAAAAAGAACGCCTGAATTTCAAGCGTTCTGAATATGATATTAACTATACTTTTTCTACTGCGTTATTTCTATTAATACATCTATTTCATCATCAGATGGTTCTTCAAACTGACTGAGAACTTTGGATTTCAGACCTTCATCTACAAAATAAGCATCTTTTCTCCCAAGCTGAACCTCTCTGTTGCGCTTTTCGATGTGTTTTTCCCAGATCTCATCTGAAACCTTTATATAATGAAGCTCAGTTTTAATATTCCGCTGCGAAAAAAACTCTCTCATTTCCTGCCGTTCGGACTTTTTCCATTGTCCGAAATCTATGATGACATCTGCTCCTGTTGAAATGATCTCACAGGCTTTCTCACGCAGATAGCTCTTGAGAATCTGAGCCATCTCGTCGAAATCTCCGCATAGATATTTTTCCAGCGGAATTGTTATCTCGTCACACGATAAAAGAACGCAATTACGTTTGTTTTTCAGTTCAGAAGAGTAGAAAGACTTACCGCTGCATATTTTTCCGCACAAAAGTATAACCTCAGCCATTGCTTGGTACCAAATCTCCGTCTTCAGCTTTAGTTATTATTTTCGAGCTTTGAAATCAGATCAACTCTCACCTGATGACGTCCGCCCTCGAACTCTGTTGTGAGGAAAATCTCAGCGAGTTCCTCAGCCAGTCCGGGACCGAGGGTTCTTGCGCCAAGACACATTACATTCGCATCGTTGTGAAGTCTGGTATATTTAGTTGAGAAGCTGTCCGAACAAAGAGCAGCTCTAATTCCCTTGATTTTATTTGCGGCAATAGACATCCCTATTCCGGTACCGCACACAAGAATTCCCTTTTCACAGCTGCCGGAAGTTATCTCATTGCAGAGAGCCTCTGCAATATTCGGGTAGTCACACTTTTCACCGTTGCAGCCGACATCCTTAAATTCAAATCCCTTTTCGGACATAGCGTCAATAATCGCCTTTTTCATTTCACAGCCTGCGTGGTCACATCCAATTGCTATCATTTTAAATTCTCCTATCCAAAAATAATAAATACATTATATCATGCGTTTCGGCGAACCGCAATACAGATTTGCTAAAAAAGAATTAAATTAGTGTAAATTGCCGTTCACATCGCCAAAGCTCCTAAGCTTTACGGGTACGATCCTCGAGATCCTTTTCAGCCTTTACCTTCTGGAGATACGAAACCTCCAGTTTTTCCGGCTCTGTGAACTCCTTTGATGCCGCCGCAAGACAGATTCCTACGGCGTTCTGGATTCTTCCCGACGGCGGAGCAAGAATAAATGCTTTTCTGCCGTAATCGGCTGCAAAATCAGCAGCACCGTCGCCGCACAGAAGAACCTCCTCATTCAGAGATTCAAGGAACTCCGCAAGAGCGCTGCGCTCGATAATTGTTTCCTCACAGAGAGGCACAAGTACTCCGTCTGAGTTTCTGTAGGAGCAAGCGTACATAAGCTCTCCCCTCGCCTTCATAAGCGAGCAGATTATTCCATTAAACGACAGATTGCAGCTCGCAAGACCCTCCAGTGTTGAGACTCCGCAGCAAGGACATCCGAGCGCAAAGCACATCGCCTTGACAGCAGCTGCACCGATTCGCAGACCAGTATACGAGCCGGGTCCGTTTGCTACCGCAACTACGTCAATATCAGACATTTTTTTGCCTGTCTGAGCAATAATATCACGACATATAGGCATTATTACCTGCGAGTGAGTTTTTTGGGTATAAAGAGTACTCTGAGCAAGGAAAATTTCGCTCTCCGTATCGTAAAGAGCTGCGGAAGCGGTTTTTCCCGTCGTATCAATTCCAAGCATCAGCAAATCTTCCACCATCCTCAATTGTAATTTCTCTTGAGTTATCTCCCAGCGCATTTATTGTGATATAAATCGTATGCTCCGGAAGGAATTCCTCGATATTTTCAGACCACTCCACCGCAGCCACATTATCCTCGAAAGGATAGTCATAGAAACCTGTTGATTCAAGATCGCCCTCGGACTCAATGCGGTACATATCAAAATGGTAAAGTGTTATATTTTCACCTCGGTATTCATTTACAAGAGCAAACGTTGGAGAAGTTACATTATCTCCGAGTCCCATTCCGATTGCAATACCTCGTGTAAACGTAGTTTTTCCAGCACCGAGGTTTCCTTTATAGGCAATCATATCTCCCGGTTTAAGGTGTTTTCCGAGCATTACAGCAGCCTGAATTGTTTCTTCGGGAGAATTAGTTATAATTTTCATGTATAATTCCGCTCCGTATCAGGTATTAGAATAATCCGGAAATATTTCCGTCGTTGTCACAGTCGATTTTCAGAGCCGACGGAGCCTTAGGAAGTCCGGGCATGGTCATGATATCGCCTGTGTAGATTACGACAAATCCTGCACCGGATGAGAGCTTTGCGTCGCGCACTGTAATTGTGAAGTGCTTAGGCTTTCCGAGAAGAGTCGGATTATCTGAGAGTGAGTACTGAGTCTTTGCAATGCACACAGGAAGCTCCCTGAAGCCTATTGCTTCGATTTCCTTTATAGCCTTTTCAGCCTGAGCTGTATAATTTACTCCGTCTGCACGATAGATTTCAGTTGCGATAATATCGATCTTCTCTTTGATCGAAGCTTCACTGCAATAGAGCTTTCTGAAGCCAACCGAATTCTCAGAGCAGTAATCAATTGTCTGACAAACCTTTTCAGCAAGGTCCGTTCCGCCCTCGCCGCCTTTTGCAAATACCTCGCACATTGAAACCTCTACACCGATCTCAGCGCAGAATTCCTGCACAAATCTTATTTCGTTGTCTGTATCTGTAGCAAATCTGTTGATTGCCACTACAACAGGAACATGGTACTTGTGCATATTCTCAATATGTGTTCTGAGATTTACTATCCCCTTTTCAAGTGCCCACATATTTTCCTTTGCAAGATCAGTTTTCGGAACTCCGCCATTATATTTCAGAGCCTTTATTGTTGCTACCATAACTACGCAGTCAGGTGACAGTCCGCCGTAGCGGCATTTGATATCAAAGAATTTTTCTGCTCCGAGATCGGAACCGAAGCCTGCCTCTGTGATGCAGTAATCTCCGAGTTTAAGTGCAAGCTTTGTTGCTCTGATCGAGTTGCATCCGTGAGCAATATTCGCAAAAGGTCCGCCGTGGATGAGTGCCGGATTGTTCTCAAGAGTCTGAACAAGATTCGGCTTGAGAGCGTCTTTAAGAAGTGCAGTCATAGCTCCGCAGGCGCCAAGCTCCCTGGCGAAAACAGGCTCACCGCTGAGATTATACGCAATGAGAATGTTTCCTATTCTCTCTTTAAGGTCTGCCAGATCGGTTGCAAGGCAAAGGATCGCCATGATCTCAGAGGCAACTGTAATGTTGAAGCCGTCCTCGCGCGGAACTCCGTTTACCTTTCCGCCGAGACCGATAATTACATTTCTCAGCGCTCTGTCATTCATATCAAGACAGCGCTTGAACATAATTCTTCTCTGGTCGATCTGAAGCTCGTTACCCTGCTGCATATGATTGTCGATCATCGCACAGAGAAGATTGTTCGCTGCTGTGATCGCATGCATATCACCTGTAAAGTGAAGATTTATATCCTCCATCGGAACTACCTGTGAATATCCGCCGCCTGCGGCTCCTCCCTTGATTCCGAAAACAGGTCCGAGTGAAGGCTCACGAAGAGCAAGTACAGCCTTTTTCCCTATTTTTTTCATAGCTTCTGCAAGTCCTACGCTTACTGTAGTTTTTCCCTCTCCGGCGGGAGTAGGGTTGATTGCAGTTACAAGAATAAGCTTTCCGTCTTTGCGGCATGCGAGCTTTGAATAAAGATTCTCCGAAAGCTTAGCCTTATAATGGCCGTAAGGCTCAAGGTCAGACTCGTCAATTCCGAGACCAGCAGCAATTTCGGTGATTTTTTTCATTTTGGCATTCTGAGCAATTTCGATATCTGATAACATATAATAACCTCCGTTGAAGATAATTTTCATAAATATACTTCTATTATATCATCATTACAGGAAAATTGCAAGGAGAATATCAAATATACATGACTGAATAAAATATGACCGTGATCTGCCTCAGCTGAAAAGACTTATACAGATGGAAGCAGGCTTGTTCTTTGTATGATTCGTTAATTTTCTACTAAAAGCGTTGACAAATTCTTCCGAATGTGGTAAACTGATTTCATTGATCGCTGTGACTTTATCAATTTAAAGCTTTTATTCTTCACAGCAGAAAAAAATAAGAAACGGAGAAAATTATGGGTAATCAGACAGCAACCTTTTGTATACTTGCCGTGTATATCGCAGTCATGATCGGTATCGGCTTTTATACATCAAGAAAAACAAAATCCGCCAACGATTTTATGCTTGGCGGAAGAAACGTGGGCTCGTGGCTCACTGCATTCTCTTATGGAACTACTTACTTTTCGGCAGTAGTTTTCATAGGCTACGCCGGTCAGTTCGGCTGGAATTACGGTGTTTCTGCTACATGGATAGGAATCGGCAATGCCGTACTCGGAAGCATGCTTCCATGGCTTATCCTCGGAAAAAGAACTCGTCTTATGTCAAATCATCTCGGAGCTAAGACTATGCCCGAATACTTTGAGCGCAGGTTCGATTCAAAGAAGCTGAAAACTGTTGCAGCAGCTATTGTGTTTATTTTCCTTATCCCCTACACAGCCTCTGTTTACAACGGTCTTTCAAGGCTTTTCGGAATGGTTTTCGACCTCGGGGACAACGGATATGTTTACATAATTCTCGCTATGGCGCTTCTGTCAGCAGTTTATGTCATTCTCGGAGGTTACTCCGCTACAGCACTCAACGACTTCTTTCAGGGCATGATTATGCTTGTCGGAATTGTTGCTGTAGTTATATGCACTCTTAACGGTAAGGGCGGTTTCTCCAGCGCAATCGAACAGCTTGGCGAAATTGAAGCTCAGAAAAATCTTGACACTCTCTTCGGTCCCGACCCTGTAAACCTCTTCGGAGTCGTTGTTCTTACTTCTATTGGTACATGGGGACTTCCTCAGATGGTTCAGAAATTCTATGCTATCAAGAATGAAAAGGCTATCGCTAAGGGTACTGTAATATCTACTTTATTTGCTCTTGTGGTTGCAGGCGGTTCTTACTTCATGGGAGGCTTTGTCCGCCTGTACTGTACTACGGATTCTGCCGATACATCAAAGGCTTTTATTAATGTGACAAATGGAAAGCCTGAGTTTGATTCGATGGTTCCGGCACTGCTTGACAGTGCTCTTCCCGATATTCTTATCGGTCTTGTAGTAGTTCTTGTGCTCTCGGCATCACTTTCTACACTTTCATCGCTCGTACTTACATCAAGCTCAACGCTCACAAACGACCTCATCAAGCCGAGAATGAAGAATCTCTCCGATAAGAAGGAAATGACTATCATGCGTGTTCTTATTGCAGTATTTCTTGTAATTTCTGTTATTATTGCCTGCAACAAGAATGCTTCCATTTCGACTCTTATGTCATATTCATGGGGCGCTCTCTCGGGATCATTCCTCGGTCCGTTCATGTATGGTTTATTCAGCAAGAAAACCTCAAAGGCAGCTTGTATTGCAAGCTTCTGTACAGGCGTTGGAATTACTGTAATCCACATGACTCTTTTCGGATTCGGAATCGAGGCATTCAGCGGTCTGACAGAAACTGTAAAGAGCTGGGATCTTCCTTTGAATATCCTTTCTCCCATCAATGCAGGAGCATTCGCAATGCTTGTTTCAATCATTGAGGTTCCGATTATAAGCCGCTTCACTAAGAAGCCCGATGACGCTGTTGTTGAAAATGCATTCAGCAGCCTTAAAGCTTCAGTTTAATTGAATTCCATCACAAGGGACGAACCGTAGTGTTCGTCCTTTGTTTGTATGTTCATACAGATATAAATAAAAGAGCGCACATCGTGCGCTCTTAATTTTAACCGTATTCAGGAGTTTCATCAATCTGCTGCTGGTTATCAGGATTTTCCTCTGCAGGAGGAGCGTCAGTTACAGGCACTTCAACAACCGGTGGCTCTGTAGGAGCTTCGGTAGGAGCCTCAGTCGGCGGATCCGTCGGAGGTTCCGTCGGCGGCTCTGTAGGAGGCTCAGTCGGTGGAGCTGTTGTAACGATTACTGCGTCTGCTGAGAGATAGTAAACGATGAGCTTCTTGCCCTCTGCATTATTGAACTGCGTTCCGGGTCTGACCTCGTTTCCGTCAACCTGAAGCTGGAGAACCGTATTCGGCTTTCCTGATGATGCAGAATTCTGAACGATCAGCGTATACTCTGAGATTCCTGCTTTTTTCAGTTCGATCTCATACTGAGCAACGGACATTCCCTCATATTCAGGGATCTCTGCAACTTCTTTTCCCTTGCTTACCTTAACTGTGATCGTGTCGCCTGTATTGAATGAGGCACCAGTCTCAATGCTCTGCTCAAAAATCTGACCTATCTCATATTCATCATTAAACTCATAAATAGGCTCAAGAGTAAAATACTCCTTGTATCTTTCCTGAGTGCTCTCAAAATACTTGCCTTTGAGATCAAACATGATACCGTTTCCGTCCTCAGTTGTAGGCTCGGGAAGTGTAGGCGCAGTAGCCTCAATAATATTGTCAGCAACCGATGTACTGCTGAAAACAAAATCGTTATCGTTATCATCATTGCCGCCGGTAAACTTATTAAGGAATACAACTGCAATTATCATGAGAATTGCAAAAAGGAGAATTCCGATAATTACCGGAACTTTAAGCTTATCAATGGTATTGATTTTTTCGTAGCGGTAATTCTCCTCGTAATCGTCCTCTTCGTAGCTTTGATCGTCATAACCGCCATCATTGTAATAGCCGTCATTAGCGTAGCCGCCGTTATCATAATAACCTTCATCATATCCCTGCTGCTGGTCGTACTGATTATTGTTGGAATAAGGATCAGCATAGTTCCCCGGGTTTGCATAGCCGCCTGATGCAGCGTATCTGCCTTCGTACTGATTATCAGCAGGATAGAGCTGCCCAACCTGTGAAGGCTGTTCAAAAAGCCGTGTTACAAGCTCGGTAATAGTCTGAATTCTTTCTCTGCTGTGAAGTCTCATACCATCCATGATAACATGAGATATATGAATCGGAATATTTCTGTTCAGAACATGAGGCTCACAGAGGTCATCATGCTCGAGACGGCTTCTGGAATCCGTCGGCATGCAGCCTGTAAGGATTCTGTACAAAAGCGCACAGATACTGTACACATCAGTCCATGAGCCTTGTCTGCTGCTGCTGCTTGCGGAATACTGCTCAGGAGCTGCATAACCCTTGTAGAGCTCATATTCAAGACCTGCATTTGCAGTTCTTACAGCGGACACACAGAAACCTGAGAGTTTAAGCTCGCCTCTGTTATTGATATATACAGTCTCAGGACTGATTGCACGGTGAATTATTCCTGAGTTGTGAAGTATTCCAACAGTCGTAAAGAGCGGAGGGAAAAGCTTTGCAACCTGTTCCCAGCTCAGCTCGCCAGCATTTTCTTTGAGATAGTCCACAAATTTAATTCCGTTTATATACTCAAAGACAGTATATGTAGTATTGTTTTCAGCGAACATATCAAGCATCGGATTAATGCTGGTATTATTTCTTAGACGCGCCAGTGACTTATTGAGCTCGGTATGCTCCGCCATAAACGCTTTGTACTTGGCAAGATTGTTATAGTTTACGCTGATCGTGGGTCTGTCCTTGATTCGGGTACAGAGGTTAATCGGCATATATTCACGAATAAGCACCTTTGAGCTGATCACCTTATCATAGGCAATATAAGAAGCTCCCTCGCCGTTATACGAAAGAAGCACGCCAATCAGATATCTGTCACGGAGTATAGTTCCGGGGGCAATATACATTGGGTTATGCGGAGAGAATTCATCATATCCGCAGTATGGACAAACAGTTTTCTGCGGATCGTGAGGTTCCATACAATTATAGCAGTATTTATTTTCTCCCAAAGCAACTCCTCCTTATAAATCATATTAATATAACATTCAGTGTATCATATCTATTTTATCAGCATTTCCCCTGATTGTCAACCGCTGAGACCCATGAATCGCACTTTATCCGAAAATTGTATTTTTTCTGTAATCTATTTGTGACATTTCGTGAGAATTCTGTAATATTTACTTACAGGTTAAGCAGTCCGCTGTCAAGCATTTCCTGAGCTGCCAGCATAATTCCGATTTTACCGCTTGTATAGGTAATTCCGCCCTGCATCCAGACAGCAAAAGGCTCACGGATAGGAGCGTCTGCGGAAAGCTCGATTGAAGCTCCCATTGTGAAGGCTCCTGCCGCCATAATTACCTTACTGTTGTAGCCGGGCATATCCCATGCTTCAGGAGTTACGAACGAGTCGATCGGTGCGCCTTTCTGAATTCCGCGGCAGAATGCTGTGAGATGCTCCTCATCGCCGAGCTTCACAGCTGTGATGATATCTCCCCTTGCGTCGGTTTTTGACGGAGAACACTCAAATCCAAGCATTGAGAAAAGCTCGCTTGCAAAGGCTGCTGTTTTAAGAGCATTTGCTGTCACGTCGGGAGAGAAGAAAAGTCCGAGAAGGATCTCTCTGTTCATGTCGAGAGTGCAGCCGACTTCCTTGCCCATTCCCACGCAGGTAAGACGATATGAGCAAAGCTCCACGAGATCGGCTCTTCCTGCGATATATCCGCCTGTACGGGCGATTCCACCGCCGGCATTCTTGATAAGAGAGCCGATTATCAGATCAGCTCCGACATGGGTAGGCTCACGCTCCTCGACAAATTCGCCGTAGCAGTTGTCCACCATCACAATTACGTCGGGATTGCCCTTTTTTGCTGCCTGAATCATTTTCTCAATGTCTGCAACAGTAAATGCAGGTCTGAGGGAGTATCCTCTTGAACGCTGAATATAGGCAACCTTAGCTCCCTTTACGGCTTCGGTAATTTCCTCAAGCTTAGCTGAACCGTCCTCATTGAGGTCAACCTGTCCGTACTGCACACCGTAGTCCATCAGAGAACCATTACCCTTAGTTCCGCTGATTCCGATAACCTCCTCGAGAGTATCATAGGGCTTGCCAGTAATTGAAACGATCTTGTCTCCCGTTCTGAGGACTCCAAAAAGTGCAACGGAGAGCGCATGGGTTCCCGAAACAAAATTATATCGCACCAGCGCGTCCTCAGTTCCCATGACGTCGGCATAGACCTTGTCAATAGTCTCACGTCCGATATCTCCGTAGCCATAGCCTGTTGAGCCGTAGAAGCACGGCTCGCTTACCCTGTTCTCCGAGAACGCATGAAGCACTTTTGCACCGTTAAACTCAGCTCTGAGGTCGATTTCACGGAAGCACTCCGCACAGTTTTTTTCAGCCTCCTCGCCAAGTTTCAGGATTCTCTCATCAATGTTATATATTTCTCTTATTTTACTGTTCATCTGCCAGTTTTCCTTTCAATACGCTTTCTTTTTCGATGTCCTTGCGCTCAAGAACAATTTCTCTTTCGATTTCTTTGAAGCCAATCTCCCGATAGTAGCTTACACGAATATCAAGTGCAAGCAGATAGGCTCTCTTGCCGAGATTATTGAAGAACTCCGCCAGCCATTTCAGGAATTCCCTTGCGTATCCGCTTCCTCGGGAATCAATCTTTGTCGCAACCTGAGCGATAAGAACCTCATTGTCTATATCGAATGCCGCAGAAGCTGTTGTGCATCCCTTATAAGTGAAAACTCTGCTTATCCCATGACGGCATCTGTGTGAAGTGTCCGTATACCAGAGGGAGAAATCCGCTATATTCGGGAAGCCCTCGCTGAGGATTTTATACACTTCTGTGAGCTTCGGGTCAAAGTCAACATACTGCTCGCAGAATTTTGCTGTACTCTCGTCGGGAACAAGCTCAAACACTGTTCTGTTCAGAATCTGATAATGCCCCGAATCACTGAGCCCGTGGAGAATACGCTGATTCCCCTCAATTCTGAATGGAAGGTTCATCTCCACGAACATTTTAAGCTCCTCAGTAACCTCCAGCTTTTCATCGGCGCAGATGATCAGCGCCGAGTTTATAATGAACATGAAGCCCTTTCCATTCTCGTCAGAAACCTCATAAAACCGACAGAAATCATATCCCATTCCGTAGGCTTTTACATAGGACAGCAACTTTTTTCCCGATAAACTCTGTTTCAGCAGTGACTTGTCCAGTTCTCTTTCATCAGTCAGAAGTCTAATCATCAGCCTGCTACCCTCTTCATCAGCGACTTTACGAGTTTATATGAATTCTCAAAATCACCGTAATTTATTACGCACGACGGAGAATGAAGATATCTGCATGGCACTGATACTGCAAGAGTTCTCACACCTTTTCCGCTGATATGGATAGCTCCGCTGTCGTTTCCTCCTGCAATCACGCTCTTGGTCTGACAAGGAATATTCTCCTTCTCAGCAGTATCAAAAGCAAGGCGGTAAAGCTCCTTATCATAGACAGTGCTTCTGTCCATGAAAGATACTACAGGTCCTTTTCCCAGCTCACAGACTTTTCTGGCACCGCTTACGCCGTCGATATCAGCGGCTGTTGTAGCTTCAAGAACTATCGCAATATCCGGCTGAACCGAATATGCTGAGACTGTAGCTCCCCTCAGACCTATTTCCTCCTGAACGTTGAACACATACCATGTATCGTATTCGTGCTTCTCACGCATAAGCTCTATCATAATTGCACAGCCTGCACGGTCGTCGATTGCTTTGGACTTCACGCAGTTCTGACCGAATTCGAGATACTCCGAGTCAAAGTAAATGCAGTCTCCGGGTCTGACGTATTTTTCAGCCTCCGACTTATCATGAGCTCCGATATCAATGTAAAGGCTGTCAATGGACGGAGCTTTTTCACGCTGCTCCTTTGAGAGATTATGCACCGCTGTTGAGCCTATAACTCCGCTGAGCAGTTTTTTTCCGACTATTACCTGTCTGCCGATAGTTACAGAAGCATCTACTCCGCCGACTGTTCCGAATGTGAGCGTGCCGTCGCTTCTCACCGAAGTAACTATGAATCCGACCTCATCCATGTGAGCGCATATCATCAGCTTTTTTTCGGGAGTTTTTCTGCCCTTTTTCAGACAGATCATGTTGCCGAGGTTATCAGTGCGGTACTCATCGCAGACATCTTTTATCTTATTTATGATATATTCCCTTACTGCGCCTTCGTCCCCTGAGACGCCGTTAAGCAGACACAGCTCTTTGAGAAGGTTTTTCATATTATTCAGCCTCCTTTATAAATTCCGCAAGAAGCTCTCCCGTAAGCTTCACATCCTCAACGTCTATTACTTCAACGGGAGTATGCATATATCTCAGCGGAATTGATACCGTACAAGCTTTTGCTCCCTCGCGATTAACAGCGAAGCGGTCGGCATTTGTTGAGGTAAGACCGTTCATGACTTCAAGCTGATACGGAATCCCTTTATTCCCAGCAGTTTTGATAAGTCCGTCAGAAATCTCTCTTGAAAGAGACGGAGAAATGCCGATCATCGGACCCTTTCCCATATATCCGCACTTGTGTTCTGTCTCTCCGACTGCGTATCCGAAGCTTACATCAACGGCAATTGCTACATCGGGATTTATCTTGTATGCTCCGATTTTAGCTCCCCTCTCGCCAAGCTCCTCCTGCGCTGAAAAAAGAACAGTTACATTATAGCTGAGTCTGCTGTCCCTGAGCAGCTCAAGTGCATACAGAATCGCTGCAATTCCGCTCCGGTCATCCATGGCACAGCCCGTAAGACGGTTTCCGAGCAGCTCACGGCACTTAATATCAAAGGTTACTGAGTCTCCGGGCGATACGATTTTCTTTAGCTCTTCTGCCGTCATTCCCGTGTCGATTGAAAATTCGTCAATCTGTGGAACTCCGTCAGAGCCGCCCAGATGCGGAGGCACTGAGCAGATTACTCCCTTTACAGAATTTTTTCCATGTATCACAACCTGCTGAGCCGGAAGAAGTCTTCTGTCTATTCCTCCGAGATTGCCGAATTTTACAAAGCCCTCGTCAGTGATGTATGTCACAATAAATCCGACCTGGTCAATATGTGCGTCAAGCAGAAGCGACGGCAATCCCTCACGAAACTCACCAAATCTGCCAACTACATTTCCATTGTCGATCCTTGCGTCAGGAACATATTCCCTCAGCATTTCAAGAGCCGTCTGACACGCATAATCCTCACTGCCAGACGCTCCGCAGGCTTCGGACAAACGGATTATTCTTTCTTTTATTTCCATTTCTATTTTCCTTTCAACGATGCATTTTTTGCTATTTTATATTATATCAGATTTTACAGTGACTTTCAATAGCCCGATTATAATTTGCACGGAAATCCCGTTTTCAAAGAGAAAGTAAAAGGAGGCAGTGTTTTCAGCTAAGAAAAAACGGCATGGCTGAATTTTCAGTCATGCCGCTAATTTATGTTTAGTCGAGTACAAGCTCAGACATATCATAAAGTCCGGGCTGTTTGTTTTTGATGTAAATGGCTGCGTTAATGGAACCCTCAGCAAAAACTGATTTTGATGCAGCGGAATGAGAAAGTGTAATGACCTCATCATGACCTGCAAAAATTACATCATGTTCACCAACGATAGTGCCGCCTCTGATAGCGTGCATACCGATTTCGCTCTTTTCACGCTTTTTGCGCTGAGAATGACGGTCATACACATAATGCTTGGAATTATCGAGCGTTTCGTTAATCGCATTCGCAAGCATAATTGCAGTTCCGCTGGGAGCGTCGATCTTCTGATTATGGTGCTTCTCAACGATTTCAATGTCAAACTGGTCTCCGAGAATCGAAGCCGCTTTCTTTGCAAGCTGAACAAGGAGATTGATTCCGAGTGACATATTGAATGTAAAGAACACAGGAATCTGCTGTGAAGCTTCACGGATCTTCTGAATCTGCTCATCGCTGTAGCCTGTTGTTGCGAAAACAGCTGGAGTTCCCGTTGCGAGACAATATTCAAGCAGACCGTCAAGAGCTGCGGGATTCGAGTAATCAATGATAACGTCCGGCTTTTCAGGAAGCTTATTCGGAGAGTCAACTATCGGGAAATCAGCATACTGCTCTGTGAAGAGGTCAATACCTCCGATAATTTCGCAGTTATCACGTTCTTTGACGCAGTTGTAAATGGTCTTGCCCATTTTTCCGTTTGCGCCGCTGATAACAATTTTAGTCATATTTTTCACGCTCTGTGGGAGCATTCCTTTCATTTATTTTACAAGTCCATGCTTAACAAGAGAAGCTTTAAGCGCAGCCTTATGGTCGTCAGTCATTTCGCAGAGAGGCATACGGCATGGACCAACATTGACGCCCATCATATTCATAGCTTCCTTAACAGGAATCGGATTTACTTCAATAAAGAGATTGTTGATCAGATCCATGTACTCAAGCTGAAGCTTTGCAGCCTCGGCAAAGTTGTTCTCAAGGCAGTACTGAGTCATCATATGAGTCTCCTTGGGTATAACATGAGAGAGCACAGAAATTACGCCCTTTGCTCCGAGAGACATCATAGGAACGATGATATCGTCGTTTCCGCTGTATACGTCGATAACGTCTCCGCATTCAGCAAGAAGCTTAGCTGCATAGCTGATATTTCCGCTTGCTTCCTTGAGACCGACAATGTTCTTGTGCTTAGCAAGCTCCTTAACTGTGGAAACCTCAATGCTCATTCCTGTTCTTCCGGGAATGTTGTAAAGAATAATCGGGATGTTTACTGCGTCTGCGATAGCGTTGAAATGAAGAATAAGTCCCTTCTGTGTTGCCTTATTGTAGTAAGGTGTAACAACGAGAAGTCCGTCAGCACCAGCTGCCTCTGCTTCCTTTGAAAGCTCTACGGCATACTTTGTATCATTGCTTCCTGTTCCTGCAATTACAGGAACTCTGCCTGCTGTATGCTTAACAGCAAACTTAATGCACTCGAGATGCTCATCATCTGACATTGTGGAAGCTTCACCTGTAGTTCCGCAGATGATGATGGCATCGGTACCGCTTTCAATCTGATTGTCGATCATTTTTCCTAGACAATCAAAGTTGATAGTTCCGTCTTCGTTGAACGGTGTGATTATAGCAATACCAGCACCGGTAAAAATTGTATTTTTCATTAGGAATTGCTCCTTTCATAAATTATGTGTTATGTTATTGATTTTAAGCCGTTCAGCGGATCAATCAAAATATCCCTTTGCAACAAGAAGCTCAGCGAGAAGAACAGCTCCGCCTGCAGCTCCTCTTAATGTATTGTGAGAGAGGCATACGAATTTATAGTCATACTGTGTGTCCTCACGGAGACGACCTGCTGAAACAGCCATACCGCCTTCGAGATTTCTGTCAAGCTTAGCCTGAGGACGGTTATCTTCCTCAAAGTAGTGGATGAACTGCTTGGGAGCTGACGGAAGCTCAAGCTCCTGCGGTGCTCCCTTGAAGTCAGCCCAGAGCTTGAGGATCTCTTCCTTAGTGGGCTTCTTGTCGAAGGATACGAATACTGCTGCTGTGTGACCGTCTGAAACGGGAACTCTCAGACACTGTGTAGTGATCTGAGGTGATGTTGCCTTTACGATCTCGCCGTTCTCAATCGTACCCCATACCTTGAGCGGCTCCTGCTCGGACTTCTCCTCCTCACCGCCGATAAAAGGAATGAGATTGTCAACCATTTCAGGCCATGTTTCAAAGTTCTTTCCAGCGCCTGAAATTGCCTGATAAGTACATGCGAGAACCTTTGTGATTCCAAATTCCTTCAGAGGATGAAGCGCCGGAACATAGCTCTGGATAGAGCAGTTGGATTTTACTGCGATAAAGCCTCTCTTTGTGCCGAGTCTCTTTCTCTGGGATTCAATGATCTCGATATGATCAGCGTTGATCTCCGGAACTACCATAGGTACATCGGGAGTAAATCTGTGAGCCGAGTTATTTGAAACGATAGGGCACTCAGCCTTAGCATAAGCTTCCTCGAGAGCCTTGATTTCGTCCTTCTTCATATCAACCGCACAGAAACAGAAGTCAACCTGTTCTGCGATCTTTTCGATGTCAGAAGTAGCGTCATAGAGCTTCATGCCTTTCATTGCCTCGGGCATGGGAACTGCCATCTTCCAGCGGCTGCCTGCTGCTTCCTCATATGTCTGACCTGCAGAACGGGGTGAAGCTGCAAGAACCTTTACGTTGAACCACGGATGGTTTTCAAGCAGAGTTGCAAATCTCTGTCCTACCATGCCTGTAGCGCCGATAATACCTACATTGTACTGTTTCATATTTAGTGCTCCTTACAAAAAAATGTATAAAAATTAAGAAAACCGGTTGCAAACCGGCTCATCATACGTTATAATAGAAATATTGACATACATGATAAGCCGTATGCCGATAGCTCTCCATCAATAGTATGATGACAGTCAGGGGTCTGTTAAACCAATGACCAGAACAGAATTTACCAGAAACCGTTCTTCGGCGGTATTGCCTTTCGCTGCAATCCATTGGAATGGTTTTCCCGATTGCAGGTACTGATCGTTGCCGCACCTCTACCTTAATTCTTATAATATCATTTTTATTTTTGCATGTCAATATCTTTCACAAACTTTTTTGTGCTTTTTACAGTTTTTTTCTTCCATTTCGGAATAATGGACAGATTCAGGAGGAATTTTTATGGAACTTTTAAAATCGGATTTTTTCTATGAGCTTCCCGAGGAGCTCATCGCTCAGACGCCGGTTGAACCCCGCAGCTCATCCAGAATGATGTGTGTTGACCGTGAAACAGGTGAGATCGCTCACAGTCACTTCTATAATTTATGCAGTATGCTTAAAGAGGGTGACTTGCTGGTCATGAATGACTCCAGAGTAATTCCGGCACGTCTTTACGGCGAGAAGATTGATAATCAGACTTTTATTGAATTTCTTCTGCTTGAACAAAAAGGTGATAAGCTCTGGGAGATCATCTGCCGTCCGGGAAAAAAGGCTAAGATCGGAACTCGTTTTTCTTTCGGCGGCGGACGCCTGATTGCCGAGGTCGTTGAGGTCAAGGATGACGGAAACCGTGTTGTTCAATTCGAGTGTGAGGGTAACTTCTTTACTGCTCTGGAAGATGTGGGACAGATGCCGCTTCCGCCTTATATAACTGCCAAGCTTGAAGATAAGGAGCGTTACCAGACTGTTTATTCAAGAGAACTCGGCTCTGCAGCCGCTCCTACTGCCGGACTTCATTTCACTCCGGAAATGCTCGATGAGCTGCGCTCAAAAGGTATTAAGACTGCTTTTGTAACTCTTCATGTAGGTCTGGGAACCTTCCGTCCTGTTAAGGAGGATAATGTTCTGAATCATAAAATGCACAGCGAACATTATTACCTCCCAAAGGAGACTGCCGACCTCATCAATGAGACTAAAAAGAACGGCGGACGAGTTATTGCCGTAGGTACTACTACCTGCCGAACACTCGAGAGTGTCGCAACTTTCTATAATGAAATCAGCGAGCATGACGGTTATACTGATATTTTCATCTATCCGGGTTATGAATTCAAATGTATCGACGGTCTGATTACTAATTTCCATCTTCCCGAAAGCACCCTCATTATGCTTGTTTCGGCTTTTATGGGGTATGATAATACTATGAATGCCTATAAAACAGCTGTTGAAGAGAAATACCGTTTCTTCAGCTTCGGCGATTCGATGTGTATTCTTTAAGGAGATAATATATGGAACTCCCTGTATTTTTCAAAAGCGTTATCGACTCAGATCCTGCTCCGATCGTGATATGCGATATTAAACACATCATCGTCTACATGAATCCTGCTTCAATTAAACGATACAGCAAGCGAGGCGGTGCTGCTCTGATTGGCAAATCGCTCCTTGACTGCCACAATTCTGATTCAAATGAAAAAATTATAAGAGTTGTTGATTGGTTCATGGCGGATACTGAAAACAACAGGATCTTTACTTTTCATAATCCAAAAGATAATGCAGATGTTTATATGATGGCACTCCGCAATGAAAATAAGGAGCTTATCGGCTATTATGAAAAGCACGAGCTTCGCACCTTGGAAAACAGTCCGGTTTATAATTACAGCTAGAGGTACACCTATGCAGAACATTGTGAAACTTACACTTCCGGAAAAGTGCCGTATCATCGCAGTCAGCGACATCCATACCTGCTGGTATCTGCTTGATTCGGTGCTGAAAAAAGCGGAGTATCGTCCCGGCGAGGATTATCTTGTGATTGTCGGCGATATCCTTGAGCACTGGGATCAGAATTTACAGACAATCGAATATGTTATGAATCTGTGCCGAAATGAGCGAGTTTACTGTCTTATGGGCAATAACGATACCATGTCATTCAGAATGGCTAAGGTTTATGATTATGAGAAATTTATCGAAAGATGCCGCAGAAAACCTTGTAATACATTCCTGCAAATGGCTGAAAAACTCGGAATCACCGAGTTCCCCGAAGAACAGTTTGAAGAGCTGCGGAAAAAAATTTCCGTGCATTTTAAAGCCGAGTTGGATTTCATAGAAAATCTTCCCTATGCGCTGGAAACTCAGCAACATATTTTTGTCCATGCGGGAATTGAAAATCGTCCTGACTGGGAAAACACATCAGATCTCTACGCTCTTACTCAGCCGTATTATCTCCGTGAAAATCAGTGTTCGGGAAAATGGGTTGTAGTCGGACATTATCCGTGCTATAATTACAAAAGGGCGAAAAATACTAATCTTCCGATCATCGACGAAAGTAAAAGAATGATCTGCATTGACGGCGGTCTTACTATAAAGCATGCCTGTCAGCTCAATGCCCTTTGCATAAATAAAGACGGCGATAATTATACTAATGAAATAATATGGGATACGTTTTTTGACAAGAAAAAGGTTACAAGAGACTTCAGCAGTCACCTATCCCCTGTCTATATTGACCCATACAATAACAGAATCGAGCTGCTCGAGACAGATAACGGAATTGCCCGTGTCCGTGATACTGTGACCGGCAAAGAAGGATTTATTCCCGAAGAAAAATTGTATAAGGAAGATTACGGACTTCGTATATGGAATAATCTTAACGCTTTCCCAACTGTTATAAAAGGTGAAACAGTGCATTTCTGCGGATTTGCAGGAAATTATGCAAATGTAATCACTGAAAACGGTCAGGTCGGCTGGATTCCAAAAGATATAATAGAATGAAGGAGAACTTATGTATACACTTTTAAAAATAGAAAACAAAGCAAGAAGAGGTCAGTTTGAGACTGTTCATGGTACATTCCAGACCCCCTGCTTTATGAACGTCGGCACAGCTGCGGCTATAAAAGGAGGAATTTCCTCCGTTGACCTCAAGGAGCTTAAAACTCAGGTCGAGCTTTGTAATACCTATCATCTGCATCTGCGTCCTGGCGATAAAATCGTTAAGGAAATGGGCGGTCTCCATAAGTTTATGAACTGGGATAAGCCTATTCTTACCGACAGCGGCGGATTTCAGGTTTTTTCACTGGCTCAGCTGCGAAAGATCAAAGAGGAAGGTGTTTACTTTGCCTCGCATATTGACGGCAAACGTATTTTTATGGGTCCTGAGGAAAGTATGCAGATCCAGTCGAATCTTGCTTCGACTATTGCTATGGCGTTTGACGAATGCATAGAAAATCCGGCTGCTTACGATTATGCTGCCAATTCAATTGAGCGTACGACCCGCTGGCTGTATCGCTGCAAGGAAGAAATGGAACGCCTTAACGGTCTCCATGATACCATCAATAAAAAGCAGATGCTTTTCGGAATTAATCAGGGCTCTACCTATGATGACCTGAGAATCAAGCACATGGAGGATATTGCTAAGCTTGACCTTGACGGTTATGCTATCGGTGGTCTTGCTGTCGGTGAATCTACTGATGAGATGTATCGTATCATTGACGTTGTAGAGCCGTTTATGCCCGAAAACAAGCCGCGCTATCTCATGGGAGTGGGTACTCCGTCGAATATTATTGAAGCCGTTGCCAGAGGAGTCGATATGTTTGACTGCGTTATGCCGAGCCGCAACGCTCGTCATGCTACCGTTTTTACATGGAGCGGCATTATGCATCTCGGAAATAAATGCTATGAGACAGACCCTCGTCCGATTGATGAGGAGTGCGACTGCCCTGTCTGCCGCAGCTTCACCCGAGCTTATATCCGTCACCTCTTTAAGGCTAAGGAACAGCTTGCGGGTCGTCTTGCGGTTATTCATAATCTTTACTTCTACAACACTCTTACCGAGAAAATCCGTGAGGCACTTGATAACGGCTGCTTCGAGCAGTTCCGTCAGAAGTATTCGGCTTTGCTGGCAACAAGAATATAACCCGTCTGAATTATGAATGCGGACGGCTTGTGAGCTTGAAAGGATTTTTTATGAATATCAGAATAATGACAATTGATGATTATGAATCTGTCTACAGTTTATGGATGTCATGCTCCGGCATGGGACTCAATAATCTTGATGATTCGAGAGATGGGATAAAACGCTTTCTGTACAGAAATCCTGATACCTGCTTCGTGGCTGAAACCGACAGCCGAATCATCGGTGTTATAATAGCAGGTAATGACGGACGCAGAGGTTATATATATCATACCGCTGTGAGTCCCGAATACAGAAAACAAGGCATAGCCGCTGAGCTGCTCGAAAATGCAATGTCGGCTCTGAAAGCTTGCGGAATCAATAAAGTCGCTTTGGTCGTCTTTGAAAGAAATGAAATCGGAAACGCTTTTTGGAAAAGTATGGGTTTTACTGAAAGAAAAGATTTGGTATACAGAAACAAAACTATTACAGAAATGGTAAGAATAGATACATGAAAAGAGGTATTCAAATGCAAATTATCGCTATCTTTGACCTTGACGGCACTCTCGCCGATACACTTTATGACCTTGCCGACGCTGTAAATTACGGTCTTACTCAGCTCGGCTATCCCGTCCATCCTTATGAAAGCTACAAGATGTTCGTCGGAAACGGTGTGCAGA
>JAFTPG010000044.1 GCA_017463375.1 Ruminococcus sp.
ATTTCTCTCAGGCACATAAGCTCCTCCCAGTGACCGCCTGACGATGACACGAAGCAGAGCTTTTTCTTTCCTTTTTTCATCCGTACCATCCTTTCATATTCATATTTGTGAGGTATTGCCTTAATTATATCATGCGTTTCGAATATCGTCAACAAGATTCCCGAAATTTCTGCAATATTCCGATGATTTATTCAGGATCTGCTGACGCCATCATGAAGCAGAAATTGATTTCTGCGGCAGAATATGCTATACTATTAACAGAAAATACGGTAAAATCCAAAGGAGGTATAACATGAAACTCAAACAAACTATCAGTCTTATTCTTTCGGCAGCTCTGGGAGTCTCAGCGATGAACATTCCTGCTGTCTCCGCAGAGGCAGAGTCTGCCCTTGCTGATTCGGGAATAAACTACACCGAATCCACCGAGACTATCAATAATCCCGGTGCAGGCTACACAAGCACGCTCTGGATGAGCTGCGAGCCGGGGAATACTCCCGTATTCAATCCAACGGGAAATCTTATGCTCATTCTTGTCGATCTCGGAGGCTTCTCCAGCGGCTCGAACGGAACTACCGACGAGGACGGAAACTATACCGAGGGTACGGACTATGACCTCGACGAGGTTTTCTTCACCAATCTCAGGGCGACTCTCGACAACTGCCGCAGAAACGGCTGCACGATCGCTCTGCGCTTCAGATACGACGACGTGGGAAAGCTCAACCCCGAGCCTGCAACATATGACAAGATGCTGGAGCACATCTATCAGATCCGTGACAGCGGCATATTCGAGGACTATAAGGACATCATTGCCTTTGTCGAGACAGGCTTCGTCGGCTCGTGGGGCGAGCACTGGGGCGGAAAATACTGCTCCTTTGAGGACAAGGCAAGGCTGCTGGATATTCTCCTCGACGTTGTTCCGGAGGAGATTCCTGTCACCGTCCGCACTCCTATGACATTCGTTACATGGGCGGGAATCGAGGAGGAACAGCTCGGCGAATATGTCTCCGAACCGGGCAGCGACGCTTCGAGAGTCTGCCTTTACAACGACGGCTATATGGGCTCAAATTCCGACCTCGGAACATATCACGACCGTGAAAGAGACCTCAAATGGGTCAGCCGTCAGGCTGTAACGTCCTACTACGGCGGAGAATTCTCGGGAAACCTCGAATTTACCATGCAGTACGACACCTATCTCCCCGAAAACGCAATTCCCGAGATGTATCAGACTCACCTGAGCTATATCAACTCCAACATCTATCAGCTCTACAAGGACTACACCTTCGGGGCGGAATACGATGTCGAAAATGTTGACAACAGCGCTTATTACGGCGAGACCGTTTTCAAGTTCATGCGTGACCACCTCGGCTACCGCTTTGTTGTCAGGGATTCCGACCTCAGTGCAGAGGTCAAGCAGGGCGGAGTCCTCACATTGCAGGCGGATATCGAAAACACAGGCTTCGCTAATCCTCTTATGGAGCAGAAAGCCGAGATTCTCCTCGAAAAGGACGGAAACTATATCAGAACTGAAGTCGATGTTGATACCGAAACATGGTATTCCCGAACTACGGCTTCTCCCGAGTTTGAGCTGAAGCTTCCGGGAGGTCTTGAAACGGGCGAATGGAACGTGTATTTCAAGCTCTCGACGGGCAATAATACTCTCGGCGAGATGCACGTCCGTTCGGTTCAGTTCGCAAACGAGGGTACATGGAATTCCGCACTCGGCGCAAACTATATGGGAACCTTTACCGTAACTGCTTCCGACGATGACGATAAGCTCAGAGACGGCTCGTTCTGTCAGGTAAATGCTGTGAACGAGGTTACGGTCTCTGATGGAGAAATGTATACTATCAGTAATATCGCTGCTGCCGACGGCTATGTCGGAAACGACTTCGAGTGCTCCGACGAGATTAAGTACGCTGAGGACGACGCAAGCGGAAACAAGCTCTATGTCACCAACGACAACGAGTATCTCTACGTTATGGCGGAGGTCAACCACAATGCTCAGTCGCCCGTATACAATCTCAAGGTGAAGAATGAGACAACAGGTAAAAATTACTGGCTGTATTATCAGGGCAACGGCTTCATCTACTTCAATACGGGAAAGCCCTTTGGCTGTGTGCAGAAGCATTACGGTAACAGAGTGGAATTCAGAGTTCCGCTTGGCGAGCTGATGGGTCTGGAGGCAGGAACGGTTATCTCCAACATAACGGTGTTCATTCAGGACGAGTCGGATTCGTGGAAGAATGTCGGCGAGCTTAATTCGGGCGAGTACATTGTGTCGGATAATTTCAATATCTACTCCGCAAAGAGAACCGAGTATCTCTCAGAGGGAGAGCTTGCCGACCTTACCGTAAGAGCCTCACGCTCGGATCTGCTCTATCAGTGGACGCTCAACGGCGAGCCGATTGACGGTGCGGTCGGAGCTGTGTTCACGGCTGACAGCTCGATGGAGGGAATCTGCTCCGTGAAGCTGACTTCTTCCGACGGTGCGGAAAAAACAGTCGATATCTGCGAGATTATCGCTGCTTCGGAGGGAAATCCCATGGGAGACGTGAATCTCGACGGTGATGTAAACTCCGCAGACGCTGTGAAGCTCCAGAGATATTTGCTCAGAGCCGAGACTCTTACTCAGGCTCAGCTCAGCTCCGCCGATATGAACGGGGACGGTTTAGCTGATATATTTGATATGGTTCTGCTCAGAAAGGCGCTCATGATGTAGGGCGGATATTATACGTCCGCAGCCGAAAATCAATGCCCCAACGGGCGACCGCAAGGGTCGCCCCTACGATTTCCGGTTCTGCAATTTTTGCA
Source organism: Ruminococcus sp. (assembly GCA_017463375.1). GTDB lineage: Bacteria > Bacillota > Clostridia > Oscillospirales > Ruminococcaceae > Ruminococcus. Next base: position 2,812 of record JAFTPG010000044.1, read on the forward strand.
GCTTTCTGTCTTTGATATAGGTAGGGGCGACCCTTGCGGTCGCCCGTTGATTAATATGTAAATTCAGTTCAGGGGACGCCCTGCAAGAGAGGGCGTCCTCTTCTATAAATTAATCCGGAGGAAAAATCATGGAAAAAACAGTTCGTGACTATTACGCCGAACAGGTTCAGATTCTCACGCAAGCCAATATCAACGGCTACAACCGTCTTTTCGGCGGTCAACTCATGGAGTGGATTGATATTGTTGCCGCTGTTGTCGCAAGACGGCACTCGGGCAGAAATGTCACTACAGCCGTTGTCGATACTCTCACCTTCAACGCTCCTGCCTACCCGAACGATACAGTTATCGTCTGCGGTCATCTCACTCATGTGGGCAGAACCTCTATGGAGGTCTGCGTTGAATCCTTTGTGGAAAATCTCGACGGCACACGC
>JAFTPG010000045.1 GCA_017463375.1 Ruminococcus sp.
AAATTTAGATTAAAAGTCTTTGGAAGGGGGTTCGGGGTGACTCCCTGCGGGGCAGGGAGATGTCGAGCTTGCGAGACAGAGGGTACGGGTGCCGGTTAGGCAGAACCTTTCTTCAGAAAGGTTTCACCCGATTAATACATATAATACTTTTGTACGAGCAGTCGTCTTAACAGAGCGTCCCTGAATTTTTTATGCCTGTTTTTGCTGCAATCCGCATTAAACCGGAATTTCCCTAATAAGATATATTATCTGAACCCGGAGGGAAGCTATGATTCTGAAAAACAAAATTGTCAAAGATACAATAATGCTGACGGTTATGCAGCTCTTTCTTGATTCGGCTGCACTTGTGCTGAATGTCTTTATCACCCGAAAGCTGGGCACTTCCGCTATAGGAATTCTCTCGCTGACAGGCTCTTTTCTTATGCTCGCAGGAACGGTCTCCAACGGCAATGCCTTTCTCTGCACAAGCCGTCTTATCTCGGAGGAGCTTGGCAAGCCTGACAAAAATCCCAACAGAGTCCTGCTCAGCGGACTGCTGCTTTGTATGATTCTCAGTGTAACGGTATCGGCTGTATTGTTCATGTTCTCCGACGCCATCGGCGAAAGGTTTTTCAGCAGTGCGGAAATGAGCCGGACTGTCAGACTGATGCCGCTTGCACTCATTCCCGGAGCACTGGCAGCCTGCTTCAAGGGGTATTTCAATGCATTCCGCAGGTCATCGGTTACTGCGATCGCCGATATCCTCGAATTCATTGTCAAGGCAGGCACTATCGTTCTGATTACGCTCGCAATGAAAAATCCCTCCGACAACAGCGTATGCGGCATCTTGATCAGCGGAATTATTGCCGGAAACTGCTTCTCGCTTTTCTATTTTTTAATCATGTTCACCAGACATCATGAAAGGTATTCCGGAAAAGCCACGCTCTCCTTTTCCCGATATGTCTCGTTTGCTCTCCCGATTATGGCAGGAGGTATCATCACCTCTGCACTCAGCAGCACTAATGACGCTCTCATACCTGTAACACTCAGACAGTACGGCGACTCGGTAAGCGAAGCGTTCAGCCGTTTCGGTATTTTCGAGGCTATCGTGATCCCGACGCTGTTTTTCCCCTCCGTAGTTCTCTGCTCCATGTCAGGAATCATCGTCAGCGAGTCCGCAAGAGCCGCCGCCTCCGGAAATATGGAGCGCATACGCAGTATTGCACGCAGGCTCATTGACTATACGCTGATCTTCGCTGTGTTTGCAGCAGCTGTACTTATGCGCTTCGGCTCGGAAATCGGTGAGCTTCTCGGCGGAGGCAGGCTTGCGGGAGAAATGATTTCCATTATAGCTCCAGTTATTCCGTTCATTTACCTCGAGATAATTCTTGAAGCGCTTATCAAGGGTATGGGACTCCAGGGCTTCTCCTCTCTGAACTATCTCGCAGAGTATGCTGTGAGAATCTCCGTTGTGCTGATTTTCGTCCCTCAGTTCGGGTTCTACGGCATTGTGGCTTCCTACTACGCAAGCAATATCATCGGAAACTGCTCACGCTTTATAAAGATAGTCAGACACACCGGAATCAGACTGAATCTCCTGAAATCTGTTGTGATACCTGTAGGCTATGCGTTTCTGACCATGGGAACTGCGGAGCTGCTTATGAGACTATTCAGTGCAGACACAGCAAGTATCGCTGAAATGATTATCTTTACTGCACTCTGGGCGGCAGGCTATTTCGGTATTTTCAGAATATTCAGCGGCTCACGGCTGTCTGATCTGAAAAACGACGACGTTCCAAAGAAAGTATTTGTTCAAAGTGCACAATAATCCGTGCTTTACGTAATATAAAATGTAGAAAACATTACGGATGTATTGCAATTTGTACAAAAATACTTTATAATTAAGTTCATAGTAGCAACTTTGCACAATACTATTTAATATGAGGAGATTTTCAACATGAAACACTATGATGTCAATAAAATCAGAAATATTGCTCTCGCCGGACATAACGGCTCCGGTAAAACCTCTCTTGCAGAAGCTCTGCTCTATAAGGCAGGCGTTTCCGACAGACTCGGCAAGACTGCTGACGGTACTACCGTTTGTGACTACGATCCCGAAGAGGTTAAGCGCGGTATTTCTATCAATACTTCTCTCGCTTCCTTTGAATACAATGACTTCAAAATCAATGTGCTCGATACTCCCGGACTCTTTGATTTCGCTTCCGAAATGATCGAGGGTATCCGTGCTTCCGATACTGTTATGATCACTGTTTCAGCTAAGTCAGGCGTTAAGGTAGGCGCAAGAAAGGCCTACGATGAGGCTGTTAAACAGGGTAAATCAACTATGTTCGTCGTTACTAAAATCGACGATAAGGACGCTAACTTCTTTAATGTACTTACTGAACTCAAAACCGTTTTCGGTCCGACTGTATGCCCTGTTGTTGTTCCTGTTATCCAGAACGGCGCTATCGTTTCCTATGTAAACCTCATCGAAATGAAGGCTTACAAGTACGACGACAAGGGTAATGCTGTTGAGACTGATATGCCTACAGCTGAGATCTCAGAAAAATTTGAATACCGTATCGACGGTCTTATTGCAGCTGTTTCCGAGGCTGTTGCTGAAACCTCCGACGAGCTTATGGAGAAGTTCTTCGAGGGCGAGGCTTTCACTCAGAAAGAGCTTATCGACGGTATCCACGACGGTATGAACAGAGGTATCATTACTCCCGTTGTTTGCACTTCCGCTACGGAGCTTGCAGGCATTGACATGCTTCTCAAGGAAATTGAACTGCTTCTTCCCTCTCCCTGCGAGGTTCCCGCTGCTGAGGCTGCTGACGCTGATGAAAATATCATCGAGGTTGAGTGCAGCGCAGACGCTCCGCTTGCAGCTTATATCTTCAAGACCATCGCTGACCCGTTCGTAGGCAAAATGTCTATGATAAGAGTTATGTCAGGCAAGCTCGAGTCCAACAGCGAGGCTGTTAACTCCGCTTCCGGCGCTTCCGAGAAAATAGGCAAGCTCTGCTCGCTCTGCGGCAAAAAGCAGACCGAGGTTACCTGCGCTCAGGCAGGCGATATCGTTGTAGCTTCAAAGATCAATGCAAATACAGGCGATACTCTTTGCGCTTCCTCCAGAGTTATTTCTCTCTCCGATATGGACTTCCCGAAGCCTTGCTATTCAATGGCTGTAAAGGCTAAGGCTCAGGGAGATGAAGCTAAGATCTCCTCCGGAATGCAGCGTCTCACCGAAGAGGATCCGACTCTTACATACTCTCAGGATGAAAATACAAAGGAACAGATCCTCGCTGGTCTCGGCGAACAGCATCTCGAGGTTGCTGCCGCTAAGCTCAAGGGCAAGTTCGGTGTTGATGTGGAGCTTACTGTTCCCAAGATCGCTTACAGAGAGACTATCCGCAAAAAGGTTAAGGTCGAGGGCAAGCACAAGAAACAGTCAGGCGGTCACGGTCAGTACGGTCATGTATGGATCGAATTTGAGCCCTGCGTAAGCGACGGTCTCGTTTTCGAGGAAAAGGTGTTCGGCGGTGCTGTTCCGAAAAACTACTTCCCTGCCGTTCAGAAGGGTCTCGAGGAATCCGTTAAGAAGGGTGTTCTCGCTGGCTGTCCTGTTGTAGGTCTCAAGGCTATCCTCGTTGACGGCTCTTACCATCCTGTTGATTCCTCGGAAATGGCTTTCAAAACTGCTGCTTCAATCGCTTACAAGGAGGGTCTCAGACAGGCTGACCCTGTTATGCTCGAGCCTATCGGCGAGCTTAAAGTTACTGCTCCCGACGACAATACAGGCGATATCATGGGCGAGCTTAACAAGCGCAGAGGCAGAGTTCTCGGTATGGAGCCCGTTTCTCACGGTGTTACTATGATTCAGGCTGAGGTTCCTATGCGTGAAATGCACGACTTCGCTATGTATCTCCGTCAGACTACAAGAGGTCTCGGAAGCTTCTCTCTCGAGTTCATGAGATATGAGCAGCTCCCTGCTAACCTCCTCACTGAGGTTATTATGGCGGTTAATGCTGATAATTGATTATAAAATTTAAAGGGGAGCAGTTTTGCTCCCCTTTTACCGTCTTGACTTTGATCACTATGATTGTTATAATTGATATATCAATTTATGGAGGTATATAATGTTTGAAGAACTGGGCATAAGTTTTGGTACTGCAATAGTTGTTTTGATTGCGCTTTACTTTGTAATAAAATGGGGCGTGAAGAATGGTATAGAACAGTATTTTGAAGAAAAACAACAAAAAAACAAAAAGAAGAAATGAATAATCAACTCAATGATTATAACGAATCTTCGGAGTAAATATCAATGATGCCAAAAACAGACCCCGGGAAACTCCCGGGGTAAAATTTTTAGAGATCAGCAATCTTCTCAACAGCGTCATTCATCCAATCGCCCTCGAAAAGCTCGATAGCACCGTTATCGCAAGCCTTTGCAAGGTCTGTGCAGATCGGAATACGGGCAAGAATCGGAAGATTATACTTCGCAGCAGTCTCCTCGAGGTGACTCTCGCCGAAAACATTGATTTTCTTTCCGCAGTCGGGACACTCATAGTAGCTCATGTTTTCGATGATTCCGAGAATCGGGATATTCATGAGCTTCGCCATTTTTACTGCCTTGCCGACGATCATCGAAACAAGCTCCTGAGGCGAGGTCACGATCACGATTCCGTCAACGGGAAGCGACTGGAATACTGTAAGCGGAACGTCTCCTGTTCCCGGAGGCATGTCCACGAAAAGATAATCAACGTCCTTCCAGATAACATCTGTCCAGAACTGCTTTACGACTCCGCCGATAACGGGACCTCTCCAGACTACAGGGTCGGTATCGTTCTCGAGAAGCAGATTTACCGACATTACGTCGATTCCAAGCTTGCTCTTTGCAGGATAAATTCCGAATTCTCCTGCCTCAGCCTTAGCTGTGATTCCGAATGCCTTCGGAACGGAAGGTCCTGTAACATCTGCGTCGAGAATTCCGACATGCTTATTGAGTCTTTGCATGCTTACCGCAAGAAGAGATGATACCATTGTTTTGCCTACTCCGCCCTTGCCGCTGACAATTCCGATAACCTTGCCGATCTTGCTGAGCTGGTTCGGCTTTTCAAGAAAGCTCTGAGGCTCCTTACGCTCGCCACAGCTGCTTGAACAGCTTGAGCAGTCGTGTGTACATTCACTCATAACATTATCTCCTTTAAAGTAATACTTATGTTATTATAACTCTTTTTTTCGGTTTAGTCAATATCCATGATTTACCATTCGCCGATTCCGTTTGCACCCACACCGAATACTCTGAAATCGACTCTTGCGACCTCGCTGGTATAGAATCCTATATATACCGTCTGGTCGATAGTTCCCTCGGTATCGGATACCGCATACATTTCGTAATCCGTTTTATTTGTTCCGACCGCACTGAGAAGCAGTCCATCGGCAGTATATTTGCGGAACTCAATATAATCGGAACCGAAAAATTCATCCGTATAATCGCCCTTGACCGTGACCTCAAACACTGCAAAATCATCTGTTCCGGCTGAAAAGTAAAGATTGCCTATCTCCGATTTATCATACATTCCGCTGGTGCTCATTATTCCCGTTATTCTGCTGTCAGCTGACATATACTCACTCGGTTCGCAGTATTTGATACTGAAATCCAGATCATAGTCAATAACGTCACCTGTATATTCAGCCATATAATAAAATGACGGCACATAGTTGAACGTGACTCCATTGATAGTCTCTGATATTACGTCCGGCTTATCCTCGGCTTCTGCAGTACTTTCGGGAACAGCAGCTTCGGCTCCTGTATCTTCATTCTGCTGCGAAATGTCGTTTTCTGCAGAAGCAGCGTTATCATCGGAAGCCGCCTCATTTGATGCGTCGGATAAATTTATCCAGCCGGCGCCTGATTTAAGTCTGCCCCAAGTACCTGTGTCAGATGAAGCTCCGTTCTCTGTGTACTCCTCTACAATAGTGTAGCTGCCCATGTCGGTGATCTCGCCGACTATAGCTGCGGAATAAGCCGGTGCGTCATATATGTATACTTTCGCATTTTTCAATTTGATGATATACGGTTCAAATACGGTTGTTTCCGGCTGAGCGGCGGTAACTGCAGTTACAGTGGTTGTTGCTGTGGTTTCCTCAGCTGCAGTTATTACAACAGCTGAAGTTGCTGCCGCAAAAGATTCAGTGAACTCATCGGAAGCTTCTTCGGCTATTGATTCATCTGAAGCTGCGGGCTGACTCTGTTTATCCGAAAAATAGAGCGTCATAAATATAATCAAAGCTATAACAACTAAAGCAAGCACCGCTGAAAGAATTATGATCGGCACCTTTGACGCTTTATCTGAGCTTTTTTGTATATTCTTTTCAGCTTCGGATGAGTTATTTTCCTGATCAAGTGACATAAGAATCGTCTCCTTTATAATGATTTTTTTCACCTTTATTATACATATTACCGCACTTAAAGTCAAGTATTGGCAGCTGTCCGGCAGGCTTCATCATATATTGACAAATGAATGGTGATGTGCTATAATGGCAGTGTGATCTTCAGGGCAGGGTGAAATTCCTGACCGGCGGTAATCCGGGAGCGTTATGTGAGCCGGTACAGCCCGCGAGCCTTTTAAGGCATGATTCGGTGAGATTCCGAAGCCGACGGTAAAGTCCGGATGAAAGAAGATGTAATCGGATAACAGGCTGATTTCAGCCATATAAGATTATTTCTGCCCTTGAACTCAAGGGCAGTTTTTGTTTTTTCGGAGGTGCAGAAGTGACTGATATTGATTATATGAGAGAGGCTCTCGGGCTTGCAAAAAAAGGTATGGGCTTTGTTAATCCAAACCCCATGGTGGGAGCTGTCATCGTCAAGGACGGCAGAATCATCGGAAAAGGCTTTCACGAGAAATACGGAACTCTTCACGCCGAGCGAAATGCTTTTGCCGACTGCTCTGAGGACTGCGAGGGAGCTTCAATTTATGTAACTCTCGAGCCGTGCTGTCATTACGGAAAGACTCCTCCGTGCACAGAAGCTATCATTGAGCATAAAATCAGACGTGTAATTATCGGTTCCTCCGACCCGAATCCGCTGGTTGCAGGAAAGGGTGTGCAGATTCTCCGCGAGCACAGAATCGAGGTTACCGAGGGAGTTCTGAAAGATGAGTGCGACGAGCTGAATGAAATTTTCATGCACTATATCACTGAGAAAACTCCGTTTGTGACTATGAAATATGCTATGACCATGGACGGTAAAATTGCCGCATATACGGGCGAATCCAAGTGGATTACCGGCGATGAGTCACGACATAACGTTCAGCTTGACCGATTAAAGCACTCCGCAATAATGGTCGGAGTCGGAACTGTTCTTGCGGACGATCCAATGCTTACATGCAGGCTTGAAAACGGAAGAAATCCCATCCGCATTATCTGCGATACGCACCTGAGAACTCCGCTTGACTGCAATATCGTCAGAACAGCTAAGGAGATACCAACGATTATTGCGGCTTGCTCACAGGATTTTTCAAAAATCTCCGAATACGAGGCTAGGGGATGCAAAATAATTATTACTGAGGAAGCGGACGGTCATGTAAATCTGCGTCAGCTTATGAGGATTCTCGCTGAGGACGAGAAAATTGACAGCGTCCTCCTTGAGGGCGGCGGTGAGCTGAACTGGTCTGCTCTTGAAAGCGGAATAGTCAGCAAGGTTCAGACATATATTGCCCCTAAGATATTCGGCGGAGCTGTGGCAAAGTCACCTGTATCGGGAATCGGAGTTCCATCGCCGTCCAAGGCTTTTATGCTTACCGACAGCAGGGTAACAAAAATCGGAGAAGATTTTCTTATAGAAAGCAGGGTGATACCTAATGTTCACGGGAATAGTTGAGGAGGTCGGAACTGTTAAAGCAATTCAGAAAGGCTCGTCTTCGTCATTCATAAGGATTCAGGCGGACAGGATTTTCGAGGATATGCACCTCGGCGACAGTATTGCTGTAAACGGAGTCTGCCTGACAGTAACGGAGTTCGGCGGAAATGTTTTCCGTGCCGATGTCATGAACGAGACGCTCAGCCGTTCGTCTCTCGGACAGCTGAAAAACGGCAGTCCTGTTAATCTAGAGCGTGCAATGGCTGCAAACGGACGCTTCGGAGGTCACATCGTTTCGGGACATATCGACGGTACGGGTACTGTCTCAAAAATCGAAAACGACGGTATTGCCGTATGGTATACGATTTCGGCAGACTCCGGAATTATGCGGTATATCGTAGAAAAAGGCTCAATCGCTATAGACGGGATAAGCCTCACTGTTGCAAAGGTTACGGACGGTTCTTTCAGTGTTTCCATTATCCCTCATACGGCTGAGCAGACCATTCTCTCGTCGAAAAAGATCGGGGATATTGTCAATCTCGAAAACGATATCGTGGGTAAATATGTGGAAAAGCTGATTGCTCCGCTTCAGGATAACAATAAAAAGCAAAGCTCCATTTCAATGGAATTTCTTGCTAAACACGGATTTTAAGGAGGTTATGAAATGTTCAGATATAACACAGTCGAGGAGGCTCTCGACGCTCTCAGAAACGGCGAAATAATCCTCGTTACGGACGATGAAAACCGTGAGAACGAGGGTGATATGATTTGCGCCGCTGAGTTCGCAACTACGGAAAACGTAAACTTCATGGCAATGCATGCAAAAGGACTTATATGCATGCCCATGAGCCGTGAAATCTGCCGCAGACTCAATTTTCCACAGATGGTAGACCTCGGCGAGAATACAGACAATCACTGCACAGCATTCACAGTTTCGATTGATCACGTTGACACTACTACGGGAATTTCCGCTGCCGAACGTGGTCTCACCGCCAGAATGGTCGTTGACGAGAACTCAAAACCCGATGATTTCCGCCGTCCGGGACATATGTTTCCGCTTATGGCAAAGAAAAACGGTGTCCTCGAGCGTGACGGTCACACCGAGGCTACTGTAGACCTCATGAAGCTCGCAGGACTTAAAGAATGCGGTCTTTGCTGTGAGATTATGCGTGACGACGGCACTATGATGAGAGCATCGGAATTGCAGGAAAAGTCAAAAGAATGGGGAATGAAATTCATCACGATTCAGGCGATAAAGGAGTACCGCAAACGCCATGACATTCTCGTTGACAGAGTTGCTGACACGAAGCTCCCGACCAAATACGGCGAGTTCCGTGCGATCGGATTCGTAAACAAGCTCAACGGCGAGCACCATGTCGCTCTCGTTAAAGGAGACATCGGTGACGGTCAGGATATCCTCTGCCGTGTTCATTCTGAGTGCCTGACAGGCGACGCTTTCGGCTCGCTTAAATGCGACTGCGGACAGCAGTTTGCCGCCGCTATGACTCAGATCGAAAAAGAGGGACGAGGAATCCTTCTCTATATGCGTCAGGAGGGTCGTGGTATCGGACTTATCAACAAGCTTAAAGCCTACGAGCTTCAGGACGGCGGAATGGATACTCTCGACGCTAATCTCGCTCTCGGCTTCCCCGGCGATATGCGTGAGTACTATATCGGCGCTCAGATACTCCGTGACCTCGGCTGCAAGACCCTGAGACTGCTCACAAATAATCCCGATAAGGTCTATCAGCTCAGAGGCTTCGGTATCGAAATCAAGGAGCGCGTCCCCATCCAGATGGACGCTACCGCCTACGACCTCTTCTACCTCAAAACCAAACAGGACAGAATGGGACATATCCTGGATTATTGATTAAATTTCAATCAGCGGCAGGTATTCTCGCCGCCTGCTGGGAAAAACCTTTCTGAGGAAAGGTTCTGCCTAACCGGCACCCGTACCCTCTGTCTCGCAAGCTCGACATCTCCCTGCCCCGCAGGGAGTCACCCCAGACCCCTTTCCAAAGACTTCAACTCAAATTTTCCATATAGGGGCATGCCCCTATATGGAAAATTTAAATAAAAGTTTTAGGGAGGGAGTTTGAGGGTGACTCCCCACAGTGTGGGGAGATGTCACGCAGTGACAGAGGGGACTCGCGCTAGTAAGGCGGACCCTTTTTCAAAAGGGTCTCCCTCAATAGGCAGTGAGAATATCCGTCCGCTGATACAAATATAACAAAAGGAGAATTTGCATGAAAACTTACGAAGGAAAAATGACATCAAAGGACATGAAAATAGGAATCGTAGTAGCACGATTCAACGAATTTATCACATCAAAGCTTCTCGGGGGAGCTATTGACGCTCTCACACGTCATGATGTGAGCGAGGACTCTATTGATGTTGCATGGGTACCGGGAGCGTTTGAGATTCCGCTTATCGCTCAGAAAATGGCAAACAGCGGCAAGTATGACGCTGTGATCGCTCTCGGAGCAGTTATCAGAGGCTCAACCTCGCACTATGACTATGTTTGCAATGAGGTTTCAAAGGGTATTGCTCAGGTTTCAATGAACAGCGGAATTCCCGTAATGTTCGGCGTTGTTACTACAGAAAACATCGAACAGGCTATTGAGCGAGCAGGCACGAAGGCTGGCAACAAGGGCTATGACTGCGCTCTCGGAGCTATTGAGATGATCAACCTCATCCGTGAAATTGAAGCGTAATGACTAATCTTATCTTTGATTATGACGGGACGCTTCATAACTGCCTGAAAATTTACAAGCCTGCATTCCTCAAGGCTTATGACTGGCTTGTGGAAAACGGATATGCTGAGCCGAGAACCTTTTCCGATTATGAAATAGGCTACTGGCTCGGATTCAGCGGCAACGATATGTGGACGATGTTCCAGCCGAAGCTTCCGCAGGATAAACGTGATATCTGCCGTGAAATTATCGGTAATGAGATGGGTGCGCTTTGCGATGCAGGCGAAGCCGAGCTGTTCTCCGGAGCTGAGGAAGCTCTTGCGCTTCTGAAAGAAAAAGGGCATACTCTTATTTTTCTCAGCAACTGCCGTGTAAAGTATCAGCAGAGACATAACGAAATGTTCAGGCTCGATCGCTTTTTCGATCATTTCTACTGTGCGGAGGCGTATGATTTCATCCCGAAGTACGAGATTTTCCGCAGATTCCGCTCGCAGCACAACGGAAACTTCATTGTTATCGGCGACCGCTTTCACGATATGGAGACCGCTTCAAAAAACGGTCTTAAAGCAATCGGCTGTGCTTACGGTTACGGCAATGCCGAGGAACTCAAAGCCGCTGATATGATCGTAAATTCCGTTACGGAAATTCCCTCTGCAGTCGAACTGCTGTCCCGCACATTCTCCACGAAAGGATAGAACATGAAAAAATACCGCATTCTTTCTCTCTTTCTCACAGCTTTAATGTCAATTTCAGCTTCCGGCTGTTCCGGCTCAGACAGACCTCTTTCCGACAGATGGCTGGGACAGGATTCCTCCGAAGAAGCCTCTGATTCAGAAAATAAAAAAGACAGAAAAGCGTCCGATAATGACGCTGAAACCATTGACCTTGATACCATCCGGAATCATGTACTCATGACTCTCGAGGACGCTGAAAAACCCGGGAATGCAGAAAAGCTGTCTGAGGATATTGACACTCTCCTTAACGACCTCGATACAGTTTCTCAGGCACTTACCAATATCACTATTGATTATTATTCCGACTGGTACGATGAGGAGCTCGAGGCAGAGTATGACAGCTGCTACGAAACATTTTATGTCAGTTACGAGCTTCTCGGCTACGCTTTCCATAACTGCTACAAGATCGAGGAATATTCCGAGCTTTTCGCTCCCTACATTGAAAGCGACTATCTGGAATATTATACCGACAGCTATATGTCGCTCAACCGTCTTGAGGGGTATGCCAAGGTGGATTATGCTGTCATGGACGAGAATCTTGACAAATATTACGACATCGCCAATGATACAAAGCTAAACGATGAAAAGAAAAATCTCGAGGCGGCGGAAGTATATCTGGATATCCTTTCCATATACGATACTGAGACCTTCTATGACACATTTAACCGCGATTTCTCACCTGAGGAGGCTATCAAGCTCAGGGAATGCATTATCAGCGAGCTGGTTCCTGCCGCCGAGAAGCTGGGCAATGCGTTTTACGATCTGCCCGACAGCGACGATGTGTACGATGATCCTGTTCTGTATGACGATATGTTTGAAGTTATTTTGCAGTGCGCCAAGGAAATTTCTCCTGAAATCACTGAATCTGCTGAACGTATTATTGAGGATGAGCTTTATTTCATCAACGAGGGCGACGACTGTTACAACGGTTCGTTTACCACTGATCTGCCGCTCGATAACAGCTCTGTCGTTTACCTCTATACCGCTGACGATTACTATGACCTAGTCACTGCTATACATGAGTTCGGGCATTTTCATGCTTCGTTCTACGACGAGACTCCGACGTATCTGATGGCAAACAATATTGATATCGCAGAGATTCAGTCTCAGGGAATGGAAATGATCTTCATGGAGCACTACGATGAAATCTACGGCGAACAGGCTGATGAAATGCGTCTGCTGAAGCTCTATGACATGCTTGATTCCGTTACAAGCGGATTCGCTGTCGGAGAATTTGAATATACCGTGCTCAAAAACTACGATACAATGACTCCCGAGTTGGTTGTCGAGTGCTTTGACTCGATTATGGATAAATACGGCTATGATATCGACTTCTACTATATTTCCCATATCTTTGAGCAGCCCGGCTACTATATCAGCTACGGTGTTTCTGCTCTTGCTGCGCTCAATATCTGGGATGTCTCAACCTCGGATTATGACAATGCTGTTGAGCTTTACAGTAATATCGCAGAGATCCCCATTAATTCAAGCGAGAGCCAGTTCAAGTCCGCTCTCAAGCAGTGCGGCTTCAGTGATGTTCTCAATGAGGAGTATATTAAAGCGCTCGCCGATAAGCTCTCTGTTTATGCAGAATCTTTCAACACACCCTAAAATTACAGCCCGGGAAGAAAATCTTCCCGGGCTTTCTCATATATTCTTGTCTCTTCTGCCCAGCTGCCAGAACGCAACTGCACTCGCAGCCGCAACGTTCAGGGAGTCAACTCCGTGAGACATGGGGATGCACACGGTATAATCGCAGTCCGCAATAGTGGATGCGGCAAGACCGTCGCCTTCAGTTCCAAGCACGACAGCCAGCTTTTCCTCAGCCATCAGCTGAGGATCATCTATATTTACCGCATTGTCGCTCAGAGCCATTGCGGCTGTTCTGAATCCCATTTTTTTCAGGATTCCGATTCCCGGTTCATCATCCATGTATGTCCACGGAATCTGAAAGACCGTACCCATGCTGACTCTTGCTGCACGGCGGTAAAGAGGATCGCTGCACGCAGGAGTAAGCAGAACGGCTTCCATTCCCAATGCAGCAGCAGAACGGAAAATTGCTCCGACATTGGTGGGATTCACGACATTCTCCAGTACGGCAATACGCCGGGCTTCTCTGCATACCTCTTCAACGGACGGCAGAGATGAACGGCGCATCGCACATAAAGCTCCGCGGGTGAGCTGAAATCCGGTAAGCCTGACCAATACCTCTGACTCAGCGGCAAAAACGGGAATCTCTCCGCAGCGTGCGATGATCTCTCCGGCTTCGCCCGAAATGTGCCTGTGCTCCAGCAGAAGCGAAACAGGCTCGTATCCTGCATCAAGCGCCCGTTCTATAACCTTCGGACTTTCCGCTATAAAAAGTCCCGGCTGAGGTTCACAGCAGCGCCGGAGCTGAACCTCGGAAAGGCGGGCGTATACATCAAGCTGCGGCGATGAAAAATCAGTTATTTCGATAATGTTCGGCATGTTTCCTCCCCCCAGCTACAGGCACTCTGTAAATCTGATGAATGCTGCCATTCCCTCTTCATTACGCTTAAATACGCCTGCATCCTCCAGAACTTCAAGGAACACTCTGCCTATCTCTGCTTCAAGGATTTCTCTTGCATTTGATTCCGAAAAATCTGAATACCTCTCGAGAATATCATCAGCCCACTGGGCATGCTGAGCAAGCCCGGGGATATCAGCGAGGTTCTCACCGCTGAGCATTGCCTTTTCGAGCATAACGATCTCCTTTGAAAGTCTGGCTGGGAGTACTGCAAGTCCCATTACCTCGATCAGACCGATATTCTCCTTCTTGATATGGTGAAGCGACGGATTCGGATGAAATACTCCCAGCGGACGCTCCTCGGTGGTGATATTATTTCGCAGAACAAGGTCGCATTCGTATATATCCCCGTTTTTTCTTGCGATCGGAGTTATCGTATTGTGGGGAACTCCCTCTGTTTCGGCAAAGATTCCTGCTGATTCGTCGGAATAGCTTCTCCACTTGGTGAGGATCTCAGTACAGCATTCTGCAAGCTCGTTTCGGTCGGCTGACAATACTCTGATAACCGACATCGGCCATTTCACGATACCAGCCGTTACATTCGGAAATGCGGCAATGCTGAACTCAGTCTCAATGGGAGCCTTTGCCATAGCAAAGGTATAATTTCCTCCCTGAAAATGCTCGTGGCTGAGAATCGAACCTCCAACAATAGGCAGATCCGCATTTGAGCCGACAAAATAATGAGGAAGATACCCGATTATATCAAAGAGCTTTTCAAAAACAGCTCCGTCGATTTTCATGGGAATATGCTTATTATTGAACACTATGCAGTGCTCGTTGTAGTAGCCGTAGGGAGAATACTGAAGCTGCCATTCCTCGCCGTGAACCTCTATCGGGACAGGACGCAGATTCTGTCTCGCAGGATGAGACGCATGACCTGCAAAGCCTGCATTTTCGGGACAAAGCTGACATTTCGGATAAGCCGAGGATCTCTGCGCTCCTGCAGCGGCGATGTCACGAGGATCCTTTTCCGGCTTGGAGCAGTTGATCGTGATATCCAGACTGCCGTATTCGCAGTCATACGTCCATTTCAGATCCCTGGCAATTCTGCCTGCACGGACATAGTTCAGCTTCCTGCTGAAATCATAATACCAGTCCGTTGCTTCCTTTGGATCGGCATTATAACGGCTGCGGAACTGTGCAATTACCTCTCTTGGCATGGGAGTGAGGATTCCCATAAGCTTTGTATCAAATAAATCACGGGAGTTGGCTGTATCGGGAATAATACCGTTCCCGCAGGCATAATCCACCAGAGGCGCAAGGATCTCGTCTACAGTTTCATCGGTATATTCAGCGGAGGAGTCCTCCCAGTCGGTAAGACTCAGAGCCTCCATAAGCTGATTGCGTACAACGTATATGTCATCGGAAGTAATCAGTTCATTTTTCAGAGCATAGTCAATTAGCTTCTGTACTGCTGTATAAATCATATTTTCACCCTCTTAATCAATCGCCGAATCCGTTCGGATGATTTTTGTGCCAGTTCCATGCGCTTGAGATGATTTCCTCAAGACTGTCGTGAACGGGCTTCCAGCCGAGTATTGTTCTTGCCTTTTCACTGGACGCAACAAGTCTTGCTGGATCTCCTGCACGTCTGGGAGCTTCAATTGCAGGAATCGGATGTCCCGTTACCTTTCGTGCTGTGTCGATAACCTCACGGACAGAGTATCCCACTCCGTTTCCGAGATTGAAAATATCGCTTTCTCCGCCGTTCATCAGGTATTCCGCGGCAAGTATATGCGCCTGAGCAAGGTCGGTAACGTGAATATAGTCACGGATACAGGTTCCGTCGGGAGTATCATAGTCGGTGCCGTATATTGAAATAGCTTCACGCCTGCCGTTGGGAACCTGTAATATCAGCGGAATAAGGTGGCTCTCAGGATCATGAGCCTCGCCGATCGTTCCGCTTGCGTCGGCTCCGCAGGCGTTGAAGTACCTGAGGGAAACATATCTCATTCCGTGAGCCTTGGCTGTCCAGTGGAACATTTTCTCCATAGCGAGCTTTGTTTCGCCGTATGGGTTAGTCGGACAGGTTCTGCTGCTCTCCGGAATCGGAATGCTTTCAGGCTCGCCGTAGACTGCCGCCGTGGACGAGAATACAATCTTTCCGATACCGTTTTTCACCATTGCGTCAAGGAGAATTTTGGTTCCGCAGAGATTATTGCTGTAGTATTTCAGAGGATTCGTCACGCTCTCTCCTACAAGTGAGAACGCCGCAAAGTGGATCACTGCGTCAATTTCCTTGAGCTTGAAAATGTTGTCGAGGAACGCAAAATCGCTTAAATCTCCCTCATAGAATACTGCACTTTCGGGAACTGCCCTTTTATAGCCTGTTACGAGATTATCCGCTATTACCACCTCATGGCCTGCCCTGATAAGCTCAAGCGCTGTATGAGAACCAATGTAGCCTGCACCGCCAAGTACTAAAATACGCATAAAAGCTCCTCCTTAACCTGTGATTTCAATTCCGCCGACAGGACGGATACGAAGTATGTAGCATGAGTTTTCGCCGAATATACGGTTCATTTCTTTTGCATAGCCCTCAGACATTTCAATTGGAACAAAAGCCTGAATGGTTCCTGCGAAGCCTCCGCCGTGAACTCTGACTGCGCCCTTTCCTCCGAGGAAACGCTTGCTCATCATGATGCCCAGCGGAATTTCCTGCTGAGTCGGCTGAGAGGATGAATACAGATTCTGAAGCAGATTTGCCGAGGATTCTCCCGATTGACGGACAATTTCAAGGAATTCCTCGATTCTGCCGTTCTTGAGAGCCTGAGCCTCCTGCTGCGCACGGCGGTTCTCGCCAAAGAAATGTGCAGCTCGCAGTATCGCACGGTCGGAGCATTTCTCTCTCAGCTCGGGAAGCGCGCTGTAGAACTCATCCTCGTTTACGTCTCTGAGGAATTTCACTCCGAACTGCGCTGCAACGCTTTCCATCTCCGACGGAACTGCGGCATAGTCGGGAGTCAGATTCTCGTGACTGCCCTTGGTATCGGTAATGCAGAGACAGCAGCCTGCTTTCTCAAAATCATACTCGAAACCGTCGATTTCCGGAGTCTCGGTGCTGCGGAAATCAATGAACACCAGACCTCCCACAGAGCTTACCATCTGATCCATAAGACCGCTTTTCTTTCCGAAGTAGACATTTTCGGCATACTGTCCGATTTTTGCGATTTCAACAGCTCCTGCACGGTTTCCGTTATAGTGAGCGTCGATAATCGTTCCGATAAGAGTCTCAAATGCAGCCGACGAGGAAATCCCGCTTCCGCTTAAAACGTCGGACGTACAGTACATGTCGAAGCCGCCTATATCTGCTCCCATTTCCGCAAATTTAGCTGCTGCTCCTCTTACTATAGCCGCTGAACCCTTTTCGTTTTCATGAACTGAGAGGTCATCGAGAGCTACGGAAAATCCGTCATAGCCCTCGGATCTCACTCTGATAACTCCATCATTGTGAAAAGCTACCACTGCTATTGCGTCAAGATTTACTGCCGCCGCAAGCACGCAGCCGTGCTGATGGTCAGTGTGATTTCCGCCGATTTCAGTTCGTCCCGGAGCAGAGAAAATTTTTATAGCTTCTCTGCCGGGATAGAGCTCCGCAAAGCTATTAACTGCATTTTTATAGCGCTGCGTCTGATATTTCATTGCCGATTCCGAAGTACCGTAAAGACGCTCAAACACTGAATTATAGTAACCGCTGTCAATCTTCTGTAAAACCTCGCTGATATTCATAGTAAATTCCTTTCTTATCAAAGCTGACTAATTTCAAACTCCACGGTCATGGGCGTGTCGGAGCAGAGCTTGTATTCCTCATGAACAGGCGCTCCCCATGAATCATCTCCGCCGACTCCCATCTGCTTTGCCGCAATGCGAACCCATGTCCAGCTAGGCTCGGGAAGCTCCTCCAGATGACGAGCATTGTCAAGCTCGTATGCGCTGTACGGAAGAACGCTCATCTCAAACGGATTTTCAGTATGCGAAAATTTTATTCCCGTACCGTTTCCGTCACTGAGCTTTACATATCTCACACCTGTTCTGTTTCCGCATTCCTGAGGATTAAGATATCCCGAAAGATTCTCCTCCGCCGTACCGCCGAATACTCCAAGTCTCGCACCGCAGCAGCGGTCGATATAATTTTCATCCGGACCCATGCCGTAATACTCATACTTATTATATATCCGCTTCATTTTGAAGTCAATAGCAAATACGGGCACATCGGAAAGTCCGCTTACTCCCGGATACTCGGCTCTGACAGTCAGTCTGCCGTCAAAATGTGCTGTATAGATCACTCTGTACTCGAACGATGGTACTGTCGGACTCAGGAAAACAAATGCAAGCTCGAGTGAATCCTCCTTTTCCACGCATGACATCTTATCACTGAGATGCTTTGCGTATTTTCCTGCGATCTGCCACTGTGCTGTTTCATGAGGATAGCCTGCTCCGGTATCGTTGTCGGTGGAGGCTCTCCAGAAGCTCACCTCAGGAACTCTTGTGATATATTCCGCTCCTCCGTATACAAGAGAGCTTATACCGCCCTCACGCTTGTCGAAAAGCATTGAAAAATTTTTGCCGTGAACTCCTATTGCAAAGCCTCCATAGACAATCTCAGCTTGTGAATGACAGTCAGACGTATCAGCGGTGACTGCGTCCTCTTTTATTATGATCTCCTGAGCAAAAGCTGTCTCGTGTCCGCATTCTGCCCAGACCACGTCCTCAGCAAGAACTGCGGAAGCTGTGAGGACATATTCTCCGCTGGTCTCCGGAGCTGACAGTCCGATTTCAACCGAACCTGATTCTCCTGCACCGATATTAAGCTTGTAAGCCGCTGTGCCGAGGATATTTCCCTCCTTTTCAAGCGTGACTCTGAACAGATACTGACTTGTATCAATGAACAGGTTTCTGTTTTCAACAGTGAGAACGCCGTTTCTGATACTCATTCGCAGATTTGAATACAGTGCTTTCATCTCCTGAACCTTCGGCGAGGGAGTACGGTCTGCGTAAACGATTCCGTTTGTGCAGAAGCCGTAGTCTGACGCTCTGTCCTCGAAATCTCCGCCGTATGCGAGAACCTTTCTGCCGTCCTCAAGAGTTCTGTAAAGAGCCTGATCAATGTAGTCCCAGATAAATCCGCCCTGATATGCTTCGTATTTGTCCTCAAGGTCGGTATAAAGACTCATTCCGCCGAGAGAATTTCCCATAGCGTGCATATATTCGCAGCTTATGTAGGGCTTTCCGGTGTTCTGATTCAGGTATTCCTCAATATCGCAGGGCTTTGCATACATTCTGCTCTCCATATCGGTGATATGGTCGTACTTTCGGTTATGGAAAACTCCCTCATAGTGAACGAGTCTGCGGCTGTCAGTCTCATGGAAATAAGCAGACATGGCTGCAATATCATCGCCGCAATGCGACTCATTGCCGCACGACCATATAAGCACACTCGGATGATTCTTGTCACGCTCATACATCGACTTTGCTCTGTCAAGCACAGCTGCTTTCCACTCGGGAAGAGACGCAGGAACCTGTTCATTCGCACCATGAGTTTCGAGGTTGGTCTCATCAATGAGATAGATACCGTATTCGTCGCACAGCTGATACCATCTTGTCTGATTCGGATAGTGGCTGGTGCGGACTGCATTGATATTGTTCTGCTTCATGAAGCGGATATCCCACAGCATATCCTCCTCGGTGATCGAACGTCCACGCTCTGGATTGAACTCGTGACGGTTGACTCCCTTGAAGATGATTCTCTTTCCGTTCAGGCACATAATACCGTTTTTCAGCTCGAATGTACGGAAGCCGATTTTTGCCGAAGCAGTTTCGATAAGTTCTCCGGCTGAATCAGTGATCTCCGCAGTAAGGGTGTAGAGATCCGGCTGCTCTGCGCTCCATGGCTTTGTATTTTCGATGATTGCTTTTACAGAGACTCCGTTCTCCTCGAAAACAGTTTCTCCATCGCAGCCGCTGAGAGTGATTTTAACGCAATGATCGGATTTTCCTGCAATATCAAGCTCCGCTGAGAGAATGCCGTTTCCTTTTTCGTAATCGTAGTCGGCAGTAATTTTCATGTCACGCACATGAACCTTGGGTACTGCATAGAGATATACGTCACGGAAGATACCTGAAAATCTCCAGAAATCCTGATCCTCCAGCCAGCTTGCGGTGCTGTATCGGTATACCTCGACTGCGAGCCTGTTATTCTTTGCTTTAAGATAAGGAGTGATGTTGAATTCGGACGGAGTAAAGGAGTCCTCGGAATATCCCACGAATTCGCCGTTGAGCCATACATAGAAAGCTGTTTCAACTCCCTGAAAGGAGATGAACGCTTCCTTTCCGAGCAGCGCTTCATCTGCGTCAAAGAATCTCACATAGCTGCCAACGGGATTGCGCTTCTGCGGAATCTGCGGAGGAAGCAGGTTTTCCTGTCCCTCCCATGGATACTGGACATTCACATACTGACATTTGCCGTATCCCTGAAGCTGTATATGTCCGGGAACCTGAATATCTCCGAAGTTTTCAACAGAGTATTCCGGATTGTGGAAATCTGCCGGTCTTTCGTCAGGACGCTCGGCATAGAAAAACTTCCATGTACCGTTCAGATACTGTCTGAGCGAACCCTCTTTTGTTGAAAATTCATGGTCTGAGTGAGCCTTTTCACGGTTAACTTCAAAAATTTCGGGATCTCTGAGCCATTCAAGTGTTGGTTTCATAATAATTCCTCCTGTCTGTTTATAAGGCTTCGACGTTTTTTCTGATATTATTATAGCATCCAATATCGGGAATTTCCATATACTCAATTATACAAAACATGCACAAAACAATACAATCATTGATTTTGCATAGATGAATTCATGCAAAACAAAACTGCACGGCATTATGATATACGCCGTGCAGCTATATGCATTATATTAAACCATGAACAGATAATACTCCCGGTCAGTCACGTTCGGAATTGAACTCAAGGATCTCTCCCGATACCGCACCAATGCTGTAGTCATATTCGGTATCGCCGTGATAGAACTCGATCTCATACTCGGATCTGCCGTCGTCGTTTTCAAGCTTCGCTTTGAAGAACTGAACATCAGCTGCGTTCAGACCTGCATGTTCAACAGCAATTTCCTTAGCTCTGTCAATGCCGATATATTTATCGGACTCCTCCGAACTGAGATAGTCCGAGTCATTCTGAATCAGGAACGTATCAGCATTTCGTTCCCTTACTGTACCGTCAGCGCCGTTGATTTCATAATCGTATTCTGTATCCGCCGTGTAGAATTCGATATCATACACTTCGGCGGAATCCTCTCTGCTCAGATTTGTCTTTGTAAAGGTAACATCCGCTTCGGTCAGACCTGCATCGGCAAGTGCTGCCGCCTTTGCCTCTTCCATGGAAATGACTGCGCTCTGGAAAGCATTCGTTTTCCATTCTCTCACCGTTCCGTCAGCCGCATTGATTTCATAGTCATACTCTGCGTCCGACGTGTAAAACTCAATATCATATACACTGACAGAGTCATCCTTGCCGAGCTGTGTTTTTGTAAAAGAAACCTCTGATTCAGTCAGACCTGCGTCGGCGAGTGCTGCCGCCTTTGCCTCATCCAGAGTGATCTCAGAAGTCTGAACGGCTTCTTCCTCCCTTTCCGAAGTCTTGCTCTTTGACGAGCCGTTATCTGCTGAAGCACTGTCTTTCTTTGATGTTTTATCGGAATTCTCTCCGCTCATGGACGTTTTGGCTGAGGAGTCGCCGTCAATGTCACGGGAAATTATTTCGCCGTCCTTAGCAAGAAGCTGGTATTCATATTCCACGCCGCCGCTGTAAAAATCAACCTCATAGCGGAAATGTCCGTCCTCGAAATCAAGCTCCGTGCGGCAGGACGATACATCAGACGCACTGAGTCCTGCATCTCTCAGAGCGGCTTTTTCCGCTTCGGCTTTTCCTATAAGGGTATTGTTCAGAACGACTGCCGGTATGGCAGCCGCAGCTGTTAAAACGACTGCCGTTATGCAGATTGTAGATATAACGGCTCTCTTTGGAGTACTGAATAATTTTTTCATAAGGTTTGCTCCTTCCATAATTCTTTGGGTCGTTATCCTTGCTGTGATTATAGTATAATACCCGAATATTAAAGGAACATTAGAACAGAAAAATTTTTATGACGGAAAACGCACTGAAAAAACACTTCCCTTTCCGACTTCGGATGATACCTCAACGCTTCCGCCGTGATATGCGGCGATATCCCTGACCATTGCGAGTCCGAGACCTGTTCCCTCCGAGCTTCGCGACGAATCGGCTCTGTAGAAGCGTTCAAAGATTTTTTCCTGTATATCGGACGGAATACCTATGCCGTTGTCTCCGACGGTAAGAATATTCTCTTTGTCTCCGCCGATAAGCCGGACATGAATTTCGCCGTCCCGTTTTCCGTAGCGGTATGCGTTGCTTATAAGATTTGCAAGCAGCCTGCTGAGCAGCATACGGCTGCCGTTGATCCATATATCGGGAGCGACCTCCCACGTCAATATAATATTCTGTGTTTTCAGAAGAGACATGTCCTCACAGATATCCTCGGCAAGCATTGAAAAATTCAGCCTTTCTTTCGGATAACCGCTGCTGTGCTCCATTCGTGCAAAGCAGAGCATGTCGTCGATCAGGCGTGACATTCTTCCTCCCTGACGCTGGATGACCCCAAGCGCTTCCTCGTATTCAGCGGCAGTCCTTTTTTTCTCAAGAGTATACTCGCACTGAGCCATGATCACGGACACTGGCGTCCGAAGCTCATGAGACGCATCAGATGTGAATTGCTGCTCCGCCTGAAACGCACTGTCAAGACGTCTGAACATATCATCAAAAACGTTGGCAAGCTCATGAAGCTCGTCCGACCCTTCTCCGAGACCAATCCGTTTTTTCAGATCACGTCCCTGATTTATCTGCGAAGCCGCTTCCGTAATTTTATGAACCGGTCTCAGCGCGCGGGAGGCGATCCAGTATCCGCCGATAACAGCGAGAATCAGCAATACCGGCAGCGCAACTGCCGAGAGCTTCACAATGGAGGAAAACTGCTGAGTTCCCTGCTCCTCTGAAACGATACCTCTCAGCCACAGGTTTTCCGTTCCGGGAGATGTGAGCGCACAGTCAAATACATAGTAAGTTATTCCTCCTGAACTGACCTCCTGTATCACTCTGTCGGAAAATGAAAGCTTCTGGGTTTCCTTTGCAAGAAAATTCTCACCATACAAAAGCTCGCCCGTATCCCTGTAAAGCGCAGTTGAAATGCCATTGACCTTGTCAAGAAAGTCATCGTCGATCTCAAGATATCCGTTCCCGTATGAAATATACTGGTCTGCATTGCGGTCGGATTCATTATCATCATAGTGCTTGAAAAATTCTATTTCATCCTCGTTATCCTCTACCGTTTCGATGAGATTGTCGCATATTGTTTTCTGAAGCACCGAGTAATCCGCCCACAGAATCGCACAGAAGGTCACAGCAGTAATCAACAGCATGATCGCTGAAAACCAGAGTGTAATTTTTAGTCTGATTGATATATTCTTCATTTCTTTTCCTTCAGTACATAGCCGCTTCCACGGACAGTGTGAATGAGCTTATCGGGACGGTTTCCGTCGATTTTTTTCCGCAGATAGCTGATGTATACATCCACTACGTTTGTTCCGCCCTCGTATTCAAAATTCCATATATGATTTTCAATTTTCTCACGGGATAGTACGATCCCGCAGTTTCGCATCAGATATTCAAGAAGCTTGTATTCCTTTGCCGACAGCTCGATCTCAGTTTCTCCTCGCTTTACAGTACGGGAGCCTGTGTCAATCGTCAGATCTGCGATCCGCAGGATATTATCGGTCATTCCGAAGCTTTTCCTGGTCATTGCACGCAGACGTGCGGCAAGCTCCTCAAAGGAAAACGGCTTGACAAGATAGTCGTTTGCTCCGCTATCAAGACCCTTTACCTTATCTAAAACAGTATCCTTTGCAGTCAGAAACAGCACCGGAGTCATTTTGCCCTGTTGTCTGAGATGACGCAGAACTCCGAATCCGTCAACCTGCGGC
>JAFTPG010000009.1 GCA_017463375.1 Ruminococcus sp.
CAGGAGGCATTATATTTTTATAATGATTCTTGCGCCGTAGTTCTCACGGTCTGCATAGCCTCCGACGATGCTGAGAGTATCAGAGAGAACCTCTATACCCTTATCCATGAGAGCAGAGATAACTCCTGCAACGGCTTTCGGGAGATACCCTATCACAGCCCTGACCTTATCCTTTACGGAGACTGTAACAGCTACAGCGTTATTGTCAAAAGTATTGGAACGGTTACGCACAAGCTTCACTGATACCTGAGCAGGATTATACTTTGCAATAAGCCCGAGAACGTCCTGACGGTTGTCGAATGATGTTCCTGCAACTCTTGTGCTGAGCTGGTGAGTCTTTACAAGCTTCCAAGCTGTAGCCATTGCACAGGCTCTGATATAACCAAGCTTTACAAGTCGGTTTGCTATCTGCATTACCTTTTTTCTGATGTCCTTTAACATAACACTGTACCTCCCTTTGATTCAGTTCAGGAGTGGTTCCTTTACTGTAATTATATTATAGCACTAAATCCTAGTGTAGTCAATATGTAATATTGCACAAGATTTTAGTGTTATTATTGTATATTTTTGCACTTGATTTTAGTGTTGTATTATGCTATAATTATAATGGGAAATAGGGAGTTTTATATGTTCAGGCTCCCAGAGAAAAGGAGGCAAATTCATGCCGATAAAATATAAAATTGATGTATTAGCAGCTTTAAAAGAGAAAGGATATCCGACTACACGCCTCAGAAAAGAAAAGCTTATAGGTGAGGCTACTATTCAAAGGCTTAGGCATAAACAAAGCGTTTCGTTTGATGTGCTTAGTAAATTATGTGATTTGCTTGTATGTGATATAGGAGATTTGTTAATCCATGAAAGCAAACTTCTGAAATCTCAGTCCGGAGACATACTCGAGTACGAGGAGGAGCAGGAGGAAGCAGCTGAGGAGGATATAAAAGAAACTAATGAGGAGGAGGGCAAAGAAAATGCCTGAGATAAGTTTATTTTACGGAATAAGAGTTACAATGTACTATACAGACCATAATCCGCCGCATTTTCATGTTGAATATGCAGGAATGAAAGCAATGATTGATATACTGAACGGCTCTGTAATGCGAGGCAGTCTGCCGAATAAGCAGGTAAAGCTCATTCTTGCATGGTGCGAGATACATCGTGACGAGCTTATGCAGAACTGGGAGCTTGCTAAGCAGAATTTGCCGCTTAACAGAATCAATCCGCTGATTTAACCGAAAGGAGAGTTTTTATGCAGAACAATTCATTCCCCGTAGTTGTTCAAGCTGTACCGGGTGCAGATTTCACAGTATATGCCTATATGCTTGACGGTACTGTCAGAAAGGTGTCTGTAAAACACCTTGTGGAGCTGGGCGGCGTGTGGGAGAAGCTAAAAGACCCTGATTTCTTCCGAAATGCTCTGACTGTCCTGAATGATACAGTTGCTTGGGATTTATCCGGTTGCTTTGACCCGTCAGACTGTATAGATATTGACCCCTTTACTGTTGCTGAGTGTGAGGCGGTCGCCGACCCTCTGCAGGTAGCATGATAATGAAAATATTGTTTAAAGAATACGGAGCAGGAGCGCAAACCTGCTCCGATTTCTTTATATACACCCTCTGAGGCTTCTCAGATTGACCGTTAAGCCGCCTTTACCTCATCTATAGTGAAGCTGTACCCCAAAAATAAAAGGCTCTTAAAGCGCCTATAAAAGCACTTATTTTCACTCAAAAAAATATTTGCAAACTTCACAGAGTTGGAAAAGGTTATCCTACACCGGTTCCTTTATAGTCATCCGGAATTTGAAGAAAGGTGGGGGATACCTAAGTAAAGAATTTGAGTGATTTGCTCTGCCTCAGTATCCTTAGTGCTCTTCCCTCGAGGTGCCGCACCCTGTCCCGGCTCATGGAGAGCTTTTCGGCTGTTGCTTGCAATGTAAGTCCCTCGAAATAGCGAGCCTTAATAATGCTTTTGTAGGGTTCTGACAGCTTCTCTGTAATGCTCCTGAGCGTTTCAGCTTCGGAACGTTTCTCTATATCCTCTACGAATGCAAGAGAAGTTTTATCCGGGATTGCTTCTGATAAGGAGCAGGAGTCCCCCTCAGATGTTGCTATCAGCTTATCAAGGCTTGTGAAGCTGTTCAGCGGTTCGTTTACAGTCCTAGAGGTTCTGCGCCCTAAAAGGACGTTTACAGTTTTTTTGAAAGGATAATTCAGATAGCTCACAAACTTCAATCCGCTATCCGGCTTGAATGCCCTGACAGCATCCAGAAAGGCAAAATAAGAAGCCTGTTTGATGTCCCACGCCTCAACGCCGCAGCGGTCGAAATTATCTCGATGAAGCCTGTAAAGCTTGTCCGATTTCATGTATAGAAGCTTCTGCACCCTGTTCCATAGCTCTGGAATGAGGTCTTTTCTTCCGTTCTGTATAAGCTGTGCAAGATGTTCATTTGTCATTGACTTTAACTGCCTTTCATGATATAATTTTATTGTAAATATGCAGTATATTATCAATTTTTCCTGCCTGCTCAAAGGCAGGATTTTTTTGTATTTCAGCTTAAATATTTCATTTAGGGAAAATTTTATTTACAGAGAGGAACAGTCGGTGGATTTCGACAAAAGAAAAATCACCTTTGTATGCCGGGGGCTATCTATTATCACTCCGAATTTATCCGCCTGCTCCTGCTTGCTTATCATGCGAAAGTGCATTCAACTGCACTCCGTCTATTTTCTTTTGCTTTTGTCTCAGCTTTTTCCCAGTATTCCAATACAATTCTGCATCCGGACTGTAGAAGCGAGCTTGTATATATACTCCGTTGTTTATATCATTCGTCACTACATGAGCCGATGAAAAATAATATCCCGGATAATACTTCTCATACTCTCTGCTGTTCTCTGTATCTCTGGCAAGCTCTATAACTTTACGCTTAGAAAGCCGCCCATCTCTGCACTTTGGCTGCGGATGAATGAGGTTCTTTGAAGAATTCCACGTTTTTTTAGCTGAAATCGGGTCTTTTATCATGTATTTTCCTAATGCCGCTAAGCCGTCTATGTCGAATTGTAAGGCTGCTGCGTTAGTGTAACCTCTGCCCCATAAAGCAGTAAGTGCAACTATATCAATACCGCCGCTCATTACAACATGGTGATGATATCGACTGTTCTTACTTCCTTTTTCTGTCACTGCTATATATTTCAGTTTCGGTAATCCGTTCTTTTCTCTGTAACGTTTTACACGTCTAAAGAAGTTCCTCAGCTCTTTCGCTGCCTCTTCATCAGACTGAGGCAGAAATTCTTTTTTGTATGTAAGTTCAAGCTTCAAATCTTCTGAGGTAAAGTTAGCATTGAGCAGACGTATTATTTTGTTTTCTCTGTTACGCTTGTTAAGGTTTATTTGTACCTTTCTTGACGGCTTCGCTTTCCTGCTCCTTTGAGTTGCTTTTCTATATACCGGGTATATATTTACCTCGAGATAATTACCGCATTTAAAAAACTTCTCTCTATAAGTCGTTCTCATGTCTCTTTGCTCCGTCGTGGTCGTTAAGATAATACACATTACAAGCTTCAATTACCTGTAACGGCGCACTTTTCTTTTTAAATTTACAGTCCGTTTTTATAAGGATAAGCAGCAGCCGGAAGAATCCGGGACTGCTGCATTAAGTTACAGTTTTACGTCTATCGGCTTTATCCCTGTTTCTGGAGCAGGCGTGTTAATATATGTGCTGTTGAAGTACTCGCTTACTGAATCAGCGTTTATAAGTATCTTTCTCCTGCCTATCTTAACAGCCTTTACCGTTTCTGTGAGTGCAAGCTGTCGAGCATAATGCTGAGAAATGCCGAACCTTTTAGCCGTTTCCTTTACTCCTAACATAAGTGGCACGTTGTTTTTCATCTCGATTTCAGGCATTTGTGACCTCACTTTCTGCTGCAACAGCTTCACACTCTGAGAGTTCGCTGATAATCCGGCGGAATGTCTGCTTGTCCTGCTCCGGGAGTTCAAACCTGAGCTTTCTTAATACAGTATTTTCATGCACTCCCAATACTGAGGCTACCGCCCAGGCCGGAACTCTGTTTCCTTTCATCATTGCTCTGATATCTGTGTTAGCTTTTTTCATGAATTTGCCTCCTAAAAATTATTTCATTGTGGTGGTTGACATTTTAGCAAAACTGCGCTATACTCTAATTAGAGAATAAGTGATTGTTGTGCTATCTCATACGATTATTATATCACATAAAATTAAGAAAAACGAAAAATTTCTCATGTTGTACAAGTATATTGCTTGTCCTTCAAATTTTATCTAATCAGATAATATAAAACGCTTAGAATCTCGAATCAGATAGAGGTGTATCATGAATAAAATTGATGTAAAATGCATCCTTAGCCAAAGATTAAATGAACTAATTGAGAAGAAAAAAGACTCGGATTATACGTTAGGCGAAACAAAGCAAGCTCAAAAAATGAATATTCCTTATCAGACTTTTCATAAGTACGTTACTGGGGTTGCTGAATGTCCTATAGGAAATCTTGTGAAAATCGCAAAATACTATAACGTTTCAACTGATTATCTTCTAGGTTTATCAGAATCTGCTCTAGTAAACAATAAAGAAAGAGCCGCTTGTGAAGTGACGGGTTTAAATGAAGAAGCTATAGGAGTTTTAAAAAACATAAGATGTTTTGAGTTTTCACATAATGATTTTAATATGAGCTTTTCGGCTTCAAAAACTATTAGCAGTATTATTGCTAACGAGAATTTTTATTCAATGCTTAAAAATTGTTGTTTAGCAAGGGTTTATTCTTCGTTGTTGATACATAAAACGAACCATCACAAAGAGTTAAGCGAACTTACCGAGGCTAGCGATCAGATTGTACTATCAACTTTTAAAGCAGTTCGTTTATTCGAAGGAATTCTTGAAAGTTTGAAAGATCCTGATTATAACAAATATAATTCAATGCTTGCCGATAGATTAAACAAGTCAGCTGAGGAGGTGTGCAATCAAATAGCCGATATGTATATGAATAAGGAGGCTCACGACAATGCCGAACATAACCCCACGGAAGAATAAAAACGGTGAAATCATCAGCTACCGGATAAGAGTATCAAGAGGCTATGACAGTAAAGGTGCAAAGTTAAAGCCTTACGAAATGACATGGAAGCCTGCTCCGGGAATGACTAAGAAGCAGATAGAAAAAGAGCTGAACCGTCAGGCAGTAACGTTTGAGGAGGATTGCAAGAACGGCAGAATAGGAAACCAGAACATTAAGCTCGCTGACTTCTGCCCGATGTACCTTGAAATCAAAAAGGACGTTCTTGCCCCTCGCACATACGAATTTTATAATAGCCTCATAGAAACGCTGATAATTCCTGCATTGGGACACATTAAGCTGTCAGAGCTAAAGCCTGCTCATATTCAGCAGTTTGTACAGCTGTTGCAGAATCAGACTAAAAAGGACGGAGCAGGCAACGAGCTAGGGAAAGTATCGCCCTCGACCGTAAAGCGGAAATTAGCTTGTTTACAGTCAATTCTCAAACAGGCGGTAAAGCTTGATATTATACAGCAGAATCCGGCTGATTCATCAAGGCTCACGCTGCCGAAGATAACAGCTCCGAAAGTCGAGATTTTTACTAAGCAGGAAGCCGCTGAAATGCTCTCTTGTCTCGAGAGAGAGCCCCTGCAGTTTCAAGTACTGGTACAACTGGCTATAATGAGCGGAGCACGTCTCGGGGAGCTTATCGGATTAAAGTTCAGCGATATTGACTATAAAAACTGCCGAATCACTATTGCTCGTTCTGCATATAAGATTAAAGGACAGCCGATAGCTACAAAGCCGCCTAAAGATAACGATATCAGGGCAGTAACGGTAAACAGCTATTGCATCGAGCTTATAAAGCTTCTGCGAGCTGAGAAGCAGAGACAGGCTCGGGAGCTGGGTACTGCATGGAACGAAGGGAACTGGCTCTTTACCCAGTGGAACGGCGAAATAATGTACCCTCAAACACCCTCAAAGCAATTCAGCGAGTTCCTTAAAAATAACGGATTGAAGCACAGAAAATTTCACAGTCTCAGACATACCTCTGCAACTCTGCTATTATACGGCGGAGTAAACGTGCGACAAGTTCAGGAACGTCTCGGACACGGCAATCTAAAGACAACTAATATATATCTTCACTGCGTTGCCGAAGCTGATGAAGAAGCAGCGAACGTATTGCAGAGTATGCTCATCACTCAAACCAAAACGGAACAAGCAGAATCACAACAGCAGACAGGATAAAACAAAAAGGAGCAGGCGGCTGAAATTCAGCTTTCTGCTCCTTTAATTTTCAGGACACTTTGAGGGCACTATGAGGGCACTAAGGACACTATAAACTATGCTAAGTTAATAAAGCATATAACAGGAAAACAACGTGATATAGGTGTAAATCAGAAGTTATAAAAAGCCGTAAAAGCTTCATTTTCTCTCTGGCAGTGTGGGGGTCAGGGGTTCAAGTCCCCTATGCTCCACCAGTGGAAATACAATTTGCAGGGGCGCTCATCGGGCGCCCGTTTTGTTTTTTGAATTTGGTTCACCTTGTAGGGGCGCATTCCGTGCGCCCACATAGAATATCGAAAAAAATGAAACGGGCGAGCGGAACTCGCCCCTACGGAATTGGGTCTGGTTTATCATCCGACCATTTCGTTTTTGGGGATTTGCGTTACCATGTTCGGGCGACCGCCGGGTTCACCCTGTAGGGGCGGATATCATCCGCCCGGTTCGTTGAAGATTCCCTGGTGGGCTGCCAAAGGCAGCCCCTACAATTTAAATTCATCACCGCAACATAAACGGGCGCACGGAATATCCGAAAAAATGAAATGGGCGAGCGGAACTCGCCCCTACATGTTAAACCAAATCCCAAAACGAAATTGTCGGATATCAACGATGTTTTCGGTTTCTGACTGGTTAGTTTTATCCATTAAATTTCCTCCAAACTATTGACAATTCGGAGCAGGTCGGATATAATAAGATTAACCTGCTCCGGTAGGTGGTTGAGTGCTTTACACATTGCTTTGGTCGGCGGTTGTGTAAGGCTCTTTTCTTTTATGCAACCGTAAAACGGCGGCTCTCTGTCTGCTTTGTGTACTGCTCATACAGGTCTTTGTGAGTGCTCTTGAATGCCGTCGTATCGAAGCGATTGCTTTTGACCGTCTTGTACCTGATTTTGAAACATCCGACCGAAGGCGAGGCAGGATATTGTCTGAGCCTGAGGAAGTGTCGAACACAGGATATAAGTTCGACAACGTCAAGTTCCTCTGTGTTGCGGCTTGTCATTTCTGCCTTGAGCTCGTCCTTTCCGTAGCTAACAAAATCTTTGATTTTGCTCAGCTACGCATGCCTTTGGCTAATGCTGTCAAGCTCTGCCTGAGCCTCCGAGATAAGCGCCTCGAGTTCCTTAAGACTGCGGATTTTTCCTAATAAATCAATTGTACTCATGTTAGTACCTCCTTTTAATTCAGCTCCGGAGCGGTTCCTTTATTGTGATTATATTATACACCGTTTTCCGGTGTAATTCAATAGGCAATATAGCCAAACTTTACACCGATTTTATGTGTAATTTATACATTGATTTTCGGTGTAATATATGATATAATTATAATGGGAAATAGGGAGTTTTGTAAATTCAGGCTCCCAGAGAAAAGGAGGCAAATTCATGCCGATTAAATACAGAATGAACGTCCTCGCCGAGCTGAAAGCAGCTGGATATAATACAAACCGTCTGCGCAAAGAAAAGTTATTGAGTGAGGGGACTATTCAAAGTATCAGAGAGGGTAAAATTATTAATGCTGCTAACCTTGCTAAGCTTTGCAAGCTTCTGAAATCTCAGCCCGGAGACATTCTTGAATATGAGGAGGAGCAGGAGGAAGAAGCTGGGCAGGATATATAAGAAACTATTGAGGAGGAGCAGAGATGAAAATGTACACAATAATCGGCGGTGTAAACGGAGTAGGCAAAAGCAGCCTTTCGGGAGTTCTGTCCGCTGAGAATACCGATTTGGGAATTATAATCGATACCGATAAGTTGACCGCTGAGCTGGGCGGAGACCGAATCAAGGGCGGTAAGCTCGCTGTTGAGCGCATTGAGGATTGCTTGAAAAAGGGAGTGAATTTCACTCAGGAAACAACACTCTCGGAAATCCGCACGCTGAAAACGATTCAGAAAGCTCGTGAGCGTGACTATTTTATCCGCTTGTATTATGTAGGCGTAAGCTCCTCTGAGGAGAGTATCAAGCGCATAAAAAACCGTGTGGAAAAGGGTGGTCATGATATCCCCTCAGAAGACGTTGAGCGCCGCTATAGCAAACGCTTCGAGGATTTGTCTAAGGTTCTACCTTACTGCAACGAGGTTCGCTTCTTCGACAACGAGAACGGCTTTACCGAGAAAGCTGAATACAAGAACGGCTCGCTTATTACCAAAGGCGGTATGGTTCCCGGATGGATCGAGGAGCTTGCTGATTATCTGAATAATGAGTGATGCCGAAAGGAGCCGAACGATGAAGATTAAGTACAGTAAAAGCGCACTGAAATTCCTTGCAAAGACCGATAAAGCAACGGTGAAGCGGATTCGTGAAGCTGTCGAGGGGCTTACAAAAGAGCCGCCTGAGGGCGATATTAAAATTATGCAGGGCTACAATGATGGCAGACAACGGTTAAGAGTTGGAAAATACCGCATAATATTCATATACGAGCTTGACAAAGGCGTAAAAATATTGTATGTTAAGGATATAGGTTCTCGTGGTGATATCTACAAATAAAGGAGGCTGATTTTATGGCACCACAGGTTAAACAGATTGCTGATATGCTTGAAATGCTTCCGCAGCAGGAGCAGGAGTTTGCTTTTGAGTTTATCAAGAGACTTGTAAAGGCATGGGATCCCGACTACACAAAGGTTACTCCGCAGGAGGCAAAGGAACTCGAGGAGGCTGAAAACAGCGGCTATATTGACGCTGATGAAATCGACTGGGATAATCTCGATAAAATGAATTTAGACTAAAAACATGACGGAGCAGGAGCGCAAGCCTGCTCCTGACAGGAGCGATGACCCTCTGTCTCGTTTCTCTCGACATCTCCCTGCACTGCAGGGAGTCACCCTCGGCATCCCGTTTCGTTTTTTGAAATTTGGATTTAACATGCAGGGGCGCATTCCGGGTGCCCGTTTTGTTTTTCCGGATTTGATTCACCATGCAGGGGCGCTCATCATCCGCCCGTTTTGTTCTTCCGGATTTTCTGTCCGGGCGGCCAGTGACCGCCCCTACGGAATGGGGGCTGGTTTATCATCCGCCCAAACCACCAAACCAGATTTTCTGAGAGACTCCCTGTATACACAAAAAAGCTGTCCGCAGATCAATGCAGACAGCTTTTATAATATCCGGAATTACAGATACCATTTTTTGCCGCAGTCAGTGCAGACCGCAGTTACCCGTGTTGTGGACTTGGTTTTCTTATTTGTCAGAAGCGGAATAAGCAGAATCAGCCCACAGGTTATTACCGCAAGGAAGATCCACAAAGCCCAGCCGCAGCAGCCTCTGTATTTCGTTTTTGTTTCCGTAACGGGGATTATCTGACAGTTTTCACTGCCGCATCTCGGACATCTCATGTAAACGCTCCCTCCGTATATCAGGTTCTCAGATAAGACCTGCCTGCTGCTTGGCAGCTGTAAGAGTATTCTTCATCAGCATTGAGATAGTCATGGGACCCACTCCGCCCGGAACGGGAGTTATGTAGGAAGCCTTTTTCTCAGCTGATTCAAACTCAACATCGCCGCAGAGCTTGCCGTTTTCGAGTCTGTTTATGCCGACATCAAGCACAACAGCGCCCTCCTTGACCATATCGCCGGTAACGAAGTTCGGCTTGCCAACAGCTGCTACGAGGATATCAGCTCCGAGGCAGATCTCCTTGAGGTTCTGAGTCTTTGAGTGGCATATCGTCACCGTACCGCTCTTGTGGAGGAGAAGCATTGCCATAGGCTTGCCCACGATATTGCTTCTGCCGATCACCACACAGCTCTTTCCTGCGATCTCAACGCCTGTGCTTGCGATCAGCTCCATAACTCCGGCAGGAGTACAGGGCAGGAACGAATACTCACCGATCATGATTTTTCCCACATTGGACGGGTGGAAAGCGTCAACATCCTTTTCAGGAGAGATCGCATTGATGATTGCCGTCTCATTGATATGCTTCGGCAGGGGAAGCTGAACAAGGATTCCGTTGACTCTGCTGTCACGGTTGAGGACATCCACGAGGTCGCGGAGCTGTTCCTCAGTTGTATTCTCGTCGAGCGCATACTCGAAGGACTGGAAGCCTACCTCCTCGCAAGCCTTTTTCTTATTGTTTACATAGACTCTTGAAGCAGGGTTGTCTCCCACGATTACAACCGCAAGACCAACCTTGAGACCCTTTTCTTCCCTGAGCTGAGCTGTCTCGGCAGCAACAGCTGCCTTTACGCTTGCAGAAACCTCTTTACCGTTAATTATCTGTGCCATTTTCATTTTCCTCCTGATTGTCATCAATAATACTGATATTTTCAGCCGTCTCCGTTTCCTCCGGAGCAGCTTCAATCTCCTCATCCTTTTTCTCTGCCTTGTCTCTGCCGTTACTGCGGCGCTCGTCAGCCTCGGCAAGCAGAGCCTTTGACTCCTCTGTATTGCAGTAGAGCACATATCTCTCGGGGTCACGCTTGACCCTTGAAAGCATGATTATCTGGACTATCACTGATACTACAACGAGTATTGCCGAAAGAGCCTGTGAAACCCTGAGATTTCCTATCATAAGGCTGTCCGTGCGGAGTCCCTCGACAACAAATCTTTCTGCTCCGTACCAGGTAAGATACATCAGAAGCATCTGTCCGTCGTATTTTCTGTGCTTCATGAAGAGCGAGAGCAGAAGAACTCCCAGCAGACACCATACCGACTCGTAAAGGAAGCACGGATGAACCGCATAGTTCTCGGAAATTTCAAGTCCTGCCTGATACATCGAGCCGTCCATATATGCAGCTTCATTGATGATAGTCTGCTGAATAGTACCGCCCGTCATACCGAAGATACTGTCGGTATTCGTACCGAAAGCCTCCTGATTGACGAAATTTCCCCAGCGTCCTATACCCTGTCCGATGAGGAAGCCCACAACAGCTATATCGAGCATAGGAAGCATTTTAACCTTTCGTATCTTACACATTACAAGTCCGAGCAGTACCGCTCCGATAAGACCGCCGTAGATAGCAAGTCCGCCGCCTCTGAAATTGAAGATACTTTTCCAGTCGCCTGCATAGTCCTCCCAGCGCATGATTACATAGTAAGCTCTTGCGCCGATGATTCCGCCGATAACTCCTGCGATCACGACGTCGATTGCACGGTCGGCGTCGATGCCGAATTTTCTCATTTTCGGGAAGCAGTACAGCATTGCAAGCACAAGTCCGAAAGTAATGATAAGACCGTACCACTGAATATCAATTCCGAACACGGTAAATGCGGTCGGATCAACGTCAAATTCCAGACCAAGCTTAGGAAATTCGATTCTGTACAGGTCGGTTATGCGCTCAACCTCAGTCATGCGTTACACCGTCCCTTCAACGACCGACATAGCAAGCTTGTCGTCGAAAAGCTCAGTTCTGATGAATTCAAGGCAGTCCGCACTTGTCATTTCCGAAAGAACCTCTATTGCGTCATACGGACCCACACCGTCCATATGCGAGTTTATCATGAGATTAGCCACAGCCTCGACATTGTTAAGCTCTCTTATGAGCGAGCCGTACATTGATTTCTTATTGCGCTGGAATTCCTTTTCACCGAAGCCCTCGTTCTTTACTCTGTTAATCTCAGCTGCAACAGCGTCCCTGACCTTTTCGGGAGCTGATGACTCTCCGCTGAAAATTACCGAGAAATAGCCGTCTCCGCTAAAAATCTCAGTTCCGAAGCTGGAATTTATGAGTCCCTCATTAAGCAGTCTCTGGTACATCTCAGATGAAGCGTCCGAGATAATTCCGACAGCAAGCGAAGCTGCCATAGACTTTCTGAGTCTCTCACGTCCCATGCACGGAACGCACTTGTAGCCGATATTGAAGATAGGAGTTCCCACAGGCTGAGCCTCACGAACCTCACTGCGGACGATAGTATCCGGCTCGTCGGGGAAAACCGTCTCAAGACCCTTATCCTCGCACGGCTTGAGATATTCGTCACAGATTGCAAGAACCTCGTCGGCGGAGACATTTCCGGCAATCGCAAGAACCATATTGTTCAGATTATAAAAAGTTCCGTAGCATTTGTAGAGCAGCTCTGCGTCGATTTCAGCTATGCTCTCGACCGTGCCTGCAATATCAATTTTAACGGGATGATTGTGATACAGCGACCTGAGCAGATTGAAGAAAACTCTCCAGTCGGGGTTATCGTTAGTCATCTTTATCTCCTGACCGATGATTCCCTGTTCCTTGTCAACGCTCGCCTTTGTGAAGTAGGGCTTCTGGACGAAATCGAGGAGGATCTTCAGCGACTCCTGATAGTTTTTCGAGCAGCTGAACAGATAGCAGGTCTTTTCAAATGAAGTAAACGCATTTGCGCTTGCGCCTGTTTTTGCATAAAGCTCGAATACATCGCAGTCCTCGTTCTCAAAGAGCTTGTGCTCGAGGAAATGGGCGATTCCCTCGGGAACTGTTGTATACTCCTTATCCTCGCTTGTTTTGAACATTGTATTGATCGAGCCGTACTTTGTTCCGAAAAGAGCCTCGACCGAGCTGAAGCCCTTCATCTCGCAGATATAGATGTCAAGACCGCTTTTATGCTTGACATGAATGCAGCTGTCGCCTGTACGGGGACTAGTAAGAATTTTATTTTCCATTATTCCTGAACCTCCTTGTTGAGCATGAGGTAAACGCTGTCAAGCTTCAGTGACTTTGCAGCAGCGACGATCCTTTCCTTTGTAACAGCCTTGTATATCTCGAACTGCTCCTGCGGAGTTATCATATCGTTCTCGCAGAAGCGTTCAAAATACCATGCTGCGTATGATGACGGCGTATCACCCACAGCTCTCAGAGCATTTTCAATGCTCAGAACAGCACTTGAAAGCTCTTCATCCGAGATATTTCCGTTTCTTATCTCGTCAAGCTGGTGAAGAATTTCAGCCTCAGCCTTTCCGATGTTATCCTTTTCGACTCCGCAGTCAACGAAAAGCGCTCTCTTTGGTCCCGCAGTTCGGCTTGCACAGTAATAGCAGAGGCTCAGCTTCTCACGGACGTTCATAAAGAGCTTCGACACGGGAGTTTCTCCGAAAACAGTGCTCAGAAGCTTGACAGCCGGCTTATCGTCCGACTCTGTCTTGAATGCAAGAACCATCTTGCTTTGTTTTACATCAAACTCCTCAGAGACTCTCTCAGGCTCGGATTTCAGCGGACTGGGACTGTCGAACGTATTGTTCTTTGAAGAGCGCTCAAGCCCTGCAAACTGCTCTCTGAGACGCTTTTCAACCTCGGGATTCTCTTCGGGAGCTATATAGAAGATCTCGACCTGAGCCTGTTCAAGGATCCTTTTGTAAGCCTTATATGCCGATCCGGGAGTAACCTTTTCGGCAGTTTCCTTTGTACCGTAGCAGGAATGCCCGGCAGGCTCGCCGCTGAATGCGACCTCCGCAGCTCTTGCAAGCGCATATCCGCGCTTATTGTTGATTTCCGACTCAATTTTGTCGAGGAGGTCTCTCTTAGTGATCCTGAAAGCTTCCTCGTCGAATTTTCCGTCGGCAGCATTCGGTGAGAAAAGGCATCCGCATACGATATCCAGCATTTCCCCTGTGATATCCTCGCCGTCTATGGCATAGCGGTTGCTGAGCCATGAAGCTCTTACGCCGAGTATCTGGAGGTCTCCCCTTTTCACTGCCGAGGAGCTGAGAGAAGCTCCGTAGAGCATTGAGAGCTTTTCGTTCAGCTCTGAAATAGTCCTGTACTCGCTGCTTGTATCCGAAAGTATTCCGAATGCCACTGCATTATCGGCAGCCGTATCGGCGGAAAGCTCGGTAATGAAGCGGATTACAAGTGAATTCGTTTTGAATTTTTCGTCTATAACCGACGAAAATCCGATATTGCCGTCAAAAACGGCTCTGTTGTATTTCATTGGCGGTTACACTCCTGTTTAATTATTTGTCTGAATATTTACACATATAGTATACACACATCCATATTATATCACACTATCCTGAAAATTACCATAACAATTTTCAAATTTTCATGTTTTTTTCATATCAGGAAATTTTTGACATTGTAACCTCCATTAATTTGTGTTATAATTATAAAAAAGCTTCCAGAAAGAAGGATTTACTGTGAAAAAACGCTATATTATCCCACTGATCATCTGTGCTGTCATGATTGCCCTGAACGTGATATCGTGGCTGAGCACGCCGTTTTCCGATTTCTACGTCATGCATATTTTCCCGTACATATCGGATATTTTCTCATTCATAAGCGGAATCTTTCCGTTTTCTCTCGGAGAAGTGATGATCGTCGCCCTGCTTGTCTTTATTGCAGTCGGACTTCCCGTATTTGCCGTCCTCATTATCGCTCTGAAAAGGCACAGGCGGACTCTTGCCGGAATCCTTTCGCTCTCCGTTTTATGGATTCTCACATACGTCATCACCACCGAGACTCTCAACTGCTTCATCATGTATCACTGCACGCCCTTTTCCGAGCGTTATTTTTCATCGTCGGAGCACACAAGAAGTGAGATAACTCAGCTTTATGAAATCCTGATAAACGAA
This sequence comes from Ruminococcus sp., assembly GCA_017463375.1. GTDB lineage: Bacteria > Bacillota > Clostridia > Oscillospirales > Ruminococcaceae > Ruminococcus. The sequence continues at coordinate 14,757 of JAFTPG010000009.1, forward strand.
TCAAACAAACTCGCCGAGGAGGTTTCCCGTGACGAAAATGGCTGTTTCGTACTCTCCTGCGATACCGACAGCGAAGCAAAGCAGGCTATGAAAAAGGCGGCTGAAAAATATCCTCAGCTCAGCGGCTATTATCCCGACGCAAAGCCTATAGGATCTTCCTATTTTATGAGTCAGTCAGGACTGCTGGGAATCTATTTCCCGTTCTCGCTCGAAGCCAATCACAATGACGATATGTACAAGGTCAATCTCCCGAACACGCTCTGCCACGAGTACGCTCACCTCAAGGGAATCATTCAGGAGGACGAGGCTGGCTTCATTGCATTTATTGCGGCAACAGGAAGCGATAACGCCGATTTCCGCTACAGCGGATATCTCAACGCTCTTGAATATGTACATAACCAGATCTACGAAAAGGAGATATCCGAAGCCTTTTACCTCACCGATACTATTTCCGGAAACGTGAAAACAGACTGGTTCACCTTCATGCCCGAAAACTACTGGGAGGAAAATAAAGAAAAGGAAATCATATCAACCGAAACGGTCGATACGATTTCCTCTGCGGCGACAGATACGACTCTGAAGCTTAACGGCGTCGAGGACGGAATCGAAAGCTACAGCCGTATTGTTAATCTTCTGCTGGACTATTATTTCCCTCCCGAGAATAATTAAGCTGCCGGTGCTGTTGTGACTGCTCCTGTAGTGGGAGCTGCTGTTACACCTGCTTCTGTCGGAGCTGCTGTTGTTGAAGCTTCCGAAGCGCTCTCCTCGCCGAGCATTGTCACTTCACTGAAAGTGATTTTCAGCTTGTTGTTGGGCATCTCAAAGGAGCTGATACTGCCGTTCTTATCAACAGTCAGCGTGTACTCTCCTCCATCAAGACTGCCGCTGATTTTCAGCATTCCGTCCGCCTCTTCTCCTGAAAGCTCCTCGTTCTTGGCAAGGTCGTCAACCGCTGAAATAAGATTCAGCATCATTGCCTTGACCGGCAGTGCCGACTGCGGCACAGAGAAGTTCAGCCCCTTGTAGGAGGCGGAGACATTTCCCTCATTGAAGCTCAGCTTCACTCCGCTGAGGGTATTCGGCGAAGCAAATTCGATCTCCCACATTCCATCGCCGAAACGTTTGATCGTACCCTCTGCGTCAAGCTCGTCAAGCTCAACGGAAACAGCCGCCTGAAAACGGCTGTCAAGTCCGTTGGGCTTTGTTGTTTCATTCTTTCCCACTGCGGAGCATGCGCCGAGACAAACGGCTGTAATGATCGTAACCACGAATGCAACAAGTCTTTTCATAATACTTTCTCCTGTCTGTATTGTTTTCCGACTTTTTACATCCGCAGCTTTAATGCGCCGCCTATACGGCGCTTTCGTTCTTTTCCTTTATGAGTCTGTATGAATCCGACAGAGCGTCTATGATATCCCTCGGAAGCATGAATTCTTCTCCGTGCTTCTCCGCAGCGATATCTCCTGCAAGACCGTGTATGTATGCCGCAAAGCGTGCAGAATCGTACATGCTATAGCCCTGAGCGGCAAGCGAAGCAGTAATTCCCGCAAGAACATCTCCGCTTCCGCCCTTGCTCATTCCGGGATTTCCCGTGGAGTTCACCGAGGTTCTTCCAGAATCGGCAACAACTGTTCCTGCGCCCTTCATAACTACAGTAACTCCGTACTTTTCGGCAAAAAAGGCTGCCGCAGAAAAACGGTCACGGTTGACCTCTGCCGCTGTGATTCCTGCAAGACGAGCCATCTCTCCGGGATGCGGAGTCAGGATAATGTCTGTCTTTTTCTTTAGTAAAATATCTATGTCCGACGCTATGCAGTTTATTCCATCTGCGTCAATAATTATCGGACAATTTGCATTTTCGACCACAAATTTTGTCAGTTCCTTAGTATCCTCGGTAACTCCGAGTCCGCAGCCGATGAGTATTGCGTCAGCCTTTTTCATTTCCGATTCAATCAGCTGTCTGCTGCACTCATAAAGCGAGTATCCGTAGTCGTCGCAGTCAAGCTGAGTGAACATCGCTTCGGGAGCAAGAACAGATACAGTATTGACACATTCCGTACATGAAGCGAGATTTACAAGTCCAGCACCGCTTCTGAGCGCTCCCATGACCGAGAGAGCCGCAGCTCCCCTCATGCCTGCGCTTCCGCAGATACACAGAACACGTCCGAAATCGTTTTTATGCGAATCGGGATCTCTTTTTTTCGGGAAGCCTTTAAGCTCGCTGCTGTCAGTCAGGGTATATTTTTTCTCATCATCTGCAATCCTATAGGCAGCGTCGGGGATTCCGATATCCGCAATACTGATTCTTCCGCAGTGACCTTTAAGCGGATACTGAGTCATTCCGTTTTTGAGTGCTCCGAGAGCTATTGTTTCATCGGCGCAAAAGGTTCCCTCCGAGACCTCGCCCGTTGCACAGTTTCCTCCGCTGGGAACATCCACAGCTATACGGTAAGCCCTGCTTCCTGCCGCCAGAAACTCCGAGATCTCGCCGTCGAGCCTGCCGTGAAAGCCTGTCCCGAAAACTCCGTCCACGATGACATCAGCTTTCTCCAGAGCCTCCATAACACGTTCTATGCGCTGTTTTTCCTCCATGCGTATCTTGTCGAGAGCTGTAGGTACGGCTTCCTCCTCCGGATTTTTTTCCTGCGAACCGGTCATAAAATCAAGCTCAGCCGCTTCAATAGAACGCTTCACGCTCTGTCCCCGATAGGCTCTCAGAGCCTGAACACGGGTTCCTGCAAGCCGTCTGAAAGCGTCACGAGCAAGATCGGTCTGCGGAATGCTTCCGATATTTACCACGGTAACTCCGTAGCCTATCTCGGAAAGATAGCGAGCCGCCACAAAGCAGTCACCGCCGTTGTTTCCCGAGCCTGCAAGAAACACTATGGACTTATCCCCCGGAACACGGACGCTCTCGCTCCGGAAACGCTCGTCAATGATCTCAGCAAGAGCCGCTCCGGCATTTTCCATAAGCTGAGCTCTTGAAACTCCCAGCTCTTCGGAGCGAAGCTCTATTTCTCTCATCTGCTTCGGCGAGACTATCTGCATACACGTTCCTCCTTAAACAGAGATTCTCAGATTTCTCGGCAGTGCTCTTTTGATGTTTTCAAGCATAGCCTCGTTCGGCGAGAAAATAAGACGCACCTTTCCGTATTCGGAGTGCTCGAAATCTGCGTAATACTCGTGTGAAGCAATGTTGTCAGAGCTTACCACGATCGTCATATCATCTGTCTCGGGAAGATTATCGTCGTACTTTCCGAACGCTGTGAACTTTCTTACTTCGGCAGTCACAAGATTATGTCTCTTTTTCTTTGCGACAATTTTGTCAATATCAAGCTCGCCGTTGGTGAAGGTGTACTCGTACTCGATATACGTTCCCTGTCCCATGAAATATGTTCCGTAGCCTGCGCCCACCGCAAGAATCATCAGAAGCATTGACCACATAGTTCCCAGTAAGAGCAATGCTGCCGCTATCAGCACGATCGTAAGCACGATTCCTCCGCCGTAGATCAGTATTTTCTTCATGCTGTCCGATGAAGTCGGTTCTCTTTTAACAAGCTGCTCTGAAAAATTATCCATTATATTAACTCCTTTTATGTGCATATTGGCTAAAATCCATATAACTTCCGTTAATTTCAGCCTTAATCTATATAATAATATCACAAAAATTCACGAAATTCAATAAACCCTCTTGATTTTTTTTTATTTTAAGTTTATAATAATGTGTATAACACGATGACTGAGATAAGTAAGCTGTGTCTTTCCGTATCCCCAGAGAGAGCCGCATTCGCTGCAAGCGGCTTGATACTGACATCTGCCGAATTTCACTCACGAGTGGCAGTGCTGAAACGTTTTCCGGATTAAGCCCTGACGTTGGTCTGCGTTAAAGACAAGAGAGTGTCGGCTCTCCTGACTGATAGGTGGTTATAAGCAAGGTTTTAGTCTTGTCCTGTTGGGCAGGACTTTTTGTATGCCTGCACATAAATTATTGCGATTTTTGAATTGCAGGGCGGTCATTGGCTGCCCTCACAGGGAGTCAGGAAAAACAAAACGGGCGCACGGAATGCGCCCCTACATGTTAAATTCAAATCTGATTCCGTAGGGGCGACCCCGGCGGTCGCCCGAATGGGAAATGCATTTCAGCGAATCCGCAAAACATATTATTCATGAGGTGATTTAATTGAAGGAACAGTTAGAAAAAATTGAAGCGCTGGCGATGGAGGAGCTTTCCTCCTGTACTGATATCAAGGCGCTCGACGACCTGAGAATCAAGTATCTCGGAAAAAAGGGCGAGCTTACGGCTATTCTCAAGCAGATGGGCAAACTCTCCGCTGAGGAGCGTCCCGTTATAGGTCAGCTCGCCAACAAGGTCAGAGCAGACATCGAAGAGGCTCTCTCCGCAAAGCTTACCTCTCTCAAGGCAAGCGCTCAGGCTGCTAAAATTGCTGCCGAGTCCATCGACATTACTCTCCCCGGCAAGGTTCAGACCATCGGCAAGCTCCATCCGCTTTCAAAGGTTGAAAACGAAATCCGTGACATCTTCATGGGCATGGGCTTCAACATCGCTGACGGTCCCGAGGTTGACGATGATTACCACGTTTTCGAGGCTCTTAACCTCCCTCCCGACCACCCGGCAAGAGATACTCAGGATACTTTCTACATCAAGGACACAAATGAGAAGATTCTCCTCCGTACTCAGACCTCTTCCGTTCAGGTTCATGTTATGGAGACTCAGAAGCCTCCGATA
>JAFTPG010000055.1 GCA_017463375.1 Ruminococcus sp.
AGCCGAAAGTCCCACGAGCTTTACCTTGTGCTTGACAGCCGCCTCGAGAATCAGCTGAGGGTCAACGTCCTTGCCGAGGTCGATAACCGTGAAGCCGTAGCTCTCGAGAAGAACCTTTACGATGTTCTTGCCGATATCGTGAATGTCACCCTTTACTGTCGCAAGAACGATCTCTCCTTTGGAAACGGGAGAGCTTCCGCTGTCTGCGATTTTCGATTTTATAACCTCAAAGCAAGCCTGAGCCGCTCCTGCGGTGAGAATGAGCTGAGGGAGGAAAATGGTTCCCTTTTCAAATTTAGCTCCAGCCGAGTCGAGCGCAGGAATGAGGTAATCGTTGATGATCTCCATTGCGTCCGTTGATTCGAGAAGCTCCTCAGCCGCCCTGACAGCGTCGTTTTTCAGACCGTTTTCGACTGCATACGCAAGACTGACATTCTTCTGCTCTGCCGGTGCGGCAGGCTTGGGAGCTGAATTGTCTCCGCCGTAAGCGTTAACGAATTCAATGCAGTCCCTGTCGATTCCTGCGAGGAGCTTGTAAGCTCTCACAGCTCCCATAATGGAGTCAATATTCGGATTGATGATAGGCAGGTCGAGACCGTTCTGGAGTGCCATTGTCAGGAAGGTACGGGTAATGGTTTCCCTGTTGGGCAGACCGAACGAGATGTTTGAAACTCCGAGAACCGTTTTGAGTCCAAGCTCGTCCTTGACACGCTTCAGAGCGTTGAGAGTCTCCATAACTCCGTCCTGTTCGGCAGAGGCGGTCAGCGTCAGGCAGTCGATATAAACATCCTCACGGGGGATTCCGTATTCAAGCGCGCGGTTCAGGATTTTTTCCGCAATAGCAAATCTTCCCTCAGCAGTTTTGGGGATTCCGCCCTTGTCGAGAGTAAGTCCCACGACAGCGGCTCCGTACTTCTTGACGAGAGGAAGAATAGCTTCGAGAGACTCGTCCTCGCCGTTTACAGAATTGACGACAGGCTTGCCGTTATAGACTCTCAGACCAGCTTCCAGAACCTCGGGAATCGTGGAGTCAAGCTGCAACGGAGTATCGCAGATACTCTGAATTGCCTTGATAGCGGCAGTCATCATGGATTTCTCGTCGATTCCGGGAAGTCCGACATTCACGTCGAGGATATCGGCTCCTGCGTGAATCTGCTCGACAGCCTGTCCGAGAATGTAGTCCATATCGTTAGCGAGAAGAGCTTCCTTGAAGCGTTTCTTTCCCGTGGGATTAATGCGCTCGCCGATAACTCTCGGCTGTGAGATGTCAACGTAGTTCACGGCGGAGCATACTCCTGCCGTTCTTTTTACTGCTTTCGGGGAGTATTTTTTCTCCCTGAGAGCATCTGTAACTGCCTTGATGTGAGCCGGAGTCGTACCGCAGCAGCCGCCGAAGATTTTCACTCCGATGTCTGCGAGCTTTACTGCGCTCTGAGCGAACTCCTCAGCTCCTACATTGAACTGATTTGTAACGGGATCGGGCAGACCTGCGTTGGGCTTTGCGATTACGGGAAGCTTAGTCAGCGAGCATATCTTCTCAATAACGGGAAGAAGCTCATCGGGACCCAGCGAGCAGTTTACTCCCACAGCGTCGGCTCCCAGACCCTCGGCAACAGCTGCCATGCACTCGGGGGAGACTCCCGTAAAGGTACGCTGATTCTCCTCAAAGGTCATTGTCACCAGAACAGGCTTGTCGGAGTTCTCCTTAGCCGCAAGCAGAGCCGCCTTTACCTCGTAGAGGTCTGTCATGGTCTCGATAACGATAACGTCGGCTTCGGAGCCTGCGAGGACTATTTCCTTATAGCAGTCATAGGCTTCCTCGAATTTAAGAGTTCCCGACGGCTCGAGGAGCTGACCTATCGGTCCGATATCGAGAGCTACAAGAGCCTTGCCGCTGACAGCTTTTTTAGCGTTGGAGATACCTGCACGGACAATCTCATCGACGGAATATCCCGTATCTGCGAGCTTGTATCGGTTTGCGCCGAAGGTATTTGCGTAGACGATATCCGAGCCGCTTTCGGCATAGGCACGGTGGATATTCATAATCGTTTCCGGAGAGGTGAGGTTGAGAAGCTCGGGGACGTGACCTGCGTCAACGCCGGCAGCCTGAATCATAGTACCCATGCCTCCGTCGAGGAAAACGAATTGCTTGTTGTTCAGAAGTTCAAAAAAATTGTTGGACATATTATCACCAAATAAAAATATAGAAGTTTTTGACCCCCACTTTTCTCAAAAAGTGGGGCGAGGGCATGGGGCGAGAAGCCCCATATCGCCCAAAGGGCGATGCGCCAGCACAAAGCAGCTCCCTGCGAGCGAAGCGATGCTGAGCGGACGGTCTGTATTTCCTGAATCAGGCGAACGAAGTTCGCCCCTGTAAAATATGACTGGTTAATCGGGCGGATGATATCCGCCCCTACGTCAGTTCTCCCTGCTTGTGCCGAGGAACCTGAAATACTCCAGAGTATTTCCCAGATCCGTCAGCAGCGCCTTGACATGAGTATCAGTAATCTTTCCGCTGAAATCAAGATAAAACATCACTTCAAAGCTTCCGTCCTTGACGGGACGGCTCTCGAGCTTGCAAAGGTTCATTCCGTTGACGTAGAACTTTGTAAGCAGACGATACAGACTTCCCTGAGTGTGCGGAATCTTCAGCATGACCGAAATCGTATCCGCGTCAGGCATGACCTGAAGATTTCTCGAGAAGCAGATGAACTGCGTTCTGTTTACCGGACAGTCGGCAACATCCTCGGAAATGATGTGAAGTCCGAGCTTCTCAGCGCAGTCCTTTGAGCAGATCGCCGCAATTTTCTCGTCCTCGGAGCTGTTCTTCACCAGCTCGGCAGCAGTAGCGGTATTGCTGTAGTCGGAGGTTTTGAGATTGTGGTGCGAGATGTAGTCAGAGCACTGCGAAAGAGCCTGAGGATGTGAATATACACAGGAAATCTCCGAAACGGGAATATCTGTTTTAGCCGCAAGGCAGTGGTTGATCTCCACACATACGGTTCTGACGATGTACATGCTGTACTGTCCCATGAGGTCGTATGTAGTCGTAACAGAGCCAGCGGTCGAGTTGTGGACGGGAAGAACTCCGTATTCGATCTCGCCCGACTCGACAGCCTTGAAAACGTCCTCAAAGGTGCGGTAGAATTTAAGCGGCTTGTCTCCGAAAATAAGACGAGCAGCAGTCTCGGAGTTAGCTCCCGATGTTCCCTGACAGCCTATGCTTGAAGCCGATTCAAAATCGGGGACGGTAAATTCATAGCCGGGAGCGTTCCCGAGAAGCTTCTGGTTCTGGAGATGCTTGCTGATATCCATTATCGTGGTGAAAAGAGCCGCTGTGCCGTTTTCGAGATTCGGGTCGCCGGTAAGCTCCTTAATGCGGTTGATTACCTGATCTTCACGTCCGCCCTGAAAGACGGGGAGATTATTTATTCGCTTGTATTCGGCAACATCACGGCATAGCTCCATACGCTCGAGAAAGAGCGAGAGTATCTGACCGTCGATTTCATCAATATTGTCACGAAGCTGTTTAAGGTCCATAGTTTTAAGTTACCTCCGCAGATTTTTTGAGTGAGAGTTCCCCACAATATACTACTGTGTATTATATCAGATTTTTTTGTGAAAATCAATAAAAAACGGACAAATATATTGCAATTGCAAATAGTGTTATGATATAATAGAATAGACTACGAATGTTTATATGCAGGACTGATTTGTCTGATTACAAATCGTAGGGGACGGCGTCCTCGACGTCCCGGGTATGGCGTCCCCGACGTCCCGGATGTTGTATTCTGAGGTTTACATCCTCAATAACGTCAGCCCTGCAATGCAATGTCATTTACAAAGGAGACCGCCGGATGAAAAGAATACTCGGTATCGACCCGGGCTATGCAATCGTAGGCTTCGGAATCCTCGACTACGACGGAATCAGATTTACTCCCATAGAATACGGAGCTGTCCTCACCGAGGCAGGTACTCCCTTTCCCGAGAGACTGCGTGCGATTCATGAGGATATCGAGTTCATTTTTGATAAATTCAGACCCGACTGCATGGCAATCGAACGGCTTTATTTTACCTCGAACCAGAAAACAGCGATTGATGTTGCTCAGGCGAGGGGAGTCACGGTTCTTTCCGCCGCTAAAAGAGGAATTCCCGTCTCGGAGTATACTCCGTTACAGGTAAAGCAGGCGGTTGTCGGCTACGGAAAAGCCGAGAAAAGACAGGTAATGGAAATGACCCGTCAGCTTCTGGGACTGGCTCAGATTCCCAAGCCCGACGACGCTGCCGATGCGCTTGCAATTGCAATCTGCCACGGTCACAGTACAAGATTTGATTAACCCGTATTAAGGAGAAAAACATGATTTACAGCTTGAAAGGCAGGCTCGCTGTTAAGGAGCTGAATTTTGCCGTTATAGAGTGTGCAGGAGTCGGCTACGGCTGCCGCACCACATATACTACCGTTTCGCAGCTGGGAGAGATAGGCAGCGAGGCAATGCTCTATACCTACCTCTACGTCAGAGAGGACGCTGTGGAGCTTTTCGGATTTTCCTCGCTTCAGGAGCTGAGCTGCTTTAAGCTGCTCATTTCTGTTTCGGGAGTCGGTCCCAAGGCGGCTACGGCAATTCTTTCGGACGTGACTCCCGAGAGATTTGCGTTTCTCGTCGCTTCGGGAGACAGCAAGTTCTTCACGAAAACAAAGGGAATCGGAGCTAAGACTGCTCAGAGGATCGTACTTGAGCTGAAAGACAAGATTTCCTCTGAGTCGGTCGGAATCTCGGCTTCGGGAGCTTCCGCAGGCTTTGCTCCGTCAATGCCGGCAGCTGAGGCAACCTCTGTTTCCGAGGCTCTGGAGGCTCTCATGGTTCTGGGCTATTCTCAGGGAGAGGTTGCTCATATACTCGGAAAGCTCGACACTTCCATGAGTACTCAGGATCTCATAAAGGAAACGCTCAGGGTTATGTCGTCGGGAAACTCACGCTGACGATTTTCTGCGGTGTATCCTGATAAACAGCCAATCATCAATGTGTAGGGGCGCTCATCGGGCGCCCGAACCCGACATTGCTGTATCATCGGCGGGCGGCCAATGACCGCCCCTACAGATTACGTTTTTACATTTTAATCCATCGCCTGCCGGCGGTATAAAAAAGGAGCTGATAAAGTGATACAGACAGAGGATATGGAGTTTGCTCCGAGAGTGATCTCGCCGGAAAATTCTGCTGAGGACAACGAAATAGAACGCGGACTCAGACCTCAGACGCTGCATGAATATATAGGTCAGGATAAGGTCAAGGAGAATCTTGCTATCTGCATTGAGGCGGCAAAACGCCGTCAGGAGCCTCTTGACCACGTTCTGCTGTACGGTCCTCCGGGACTGGGAAAAACTACGCTCTCGGCGATAATCGCTCACGAGATGGGTGTTAACCTGAGAATCACAACGGGTCCTGCTATCGAGAAGCCCGGCGATCTGGTTTCGCTCCTGACGAGCCTTTCGGAGAACGATGTTCTCTTTATCGACGAGATTCACCGTCTGTCCCGTGCCGTGGAGGAGATACTCTATCCTGCGCTCGAGGACAGGGTTATTGATATTATCATAGGAAAAGGTCCCTCGGCAAGGTCTATCCGTATGGATCTGAAGCCGTTTACCCTCATCGGAGCTACTACCCGTGCAGGACAGCTCTCCTCGCCGCTTCGTGACCGCTTCGGAGTTATCCAGCGTCTCGAGCTTTACAGTAAGGAGCACCTCACCGATATCGTCCGCAGAAGCAGTATGATTCTCGGAATCCCGTGTACGACGGACGGAGCTGCCGAAATCGCAGGCAGAGCAAGAGGTACTCCGAGAATCGCAAACCGTCTGCTTAAAAGAGTCCGTGACTTTGCGGATGTTATAGGCAACGGCGAGATAACTCAGCAGATTGCTTCGATTGCGCTCAGCCGTCTCGAGATAGATGCGCTGGGACTTGACAGTCTCGACAGAAGAATGCTTGAAATGATTATCAAGGGCTACGGCGGTGGCCCTGTCGGTCTGGAGACTCTAGCTTCTGCTATCGGAGAGGAGTCGGTTACGCTCGAGGATGTCTGCGAGCCGTTCCTGATGCAGCTAGGCTTCCTCGGAAGAACTCCCAGAGGACGCTGTGCCACGAAGCTCGCCTATGAGCACCTCGGATTCAAGACTCCCGAGGAGTCAGCTGCCGACGACGGTCAGCTTACACTATGATATATGAAATAAAATATTTATCGGCTCAGCGGAGATACAGGCATAACAGCAGTCTTGAACGCTTCGCTGAGGACGAATATATTAATGGTCAGGCTCTCGGAGCTGTCTCACGGATGCGCTACGGACTGTGCCGAATGAGCTTCAACGGCTGTGGGAGTATCGCCGTATACAATGCGCTTCTTTATCTCGGTCAAAGACAGCGGCTCTGCGACATTGCGGTGCGGCTTGAACGGTATAGAATGCTTTTCGGAGTTTTCGGCTGTAATCCCAAGCGGCTGGGCAGAGTTCTCATGCAGTACGGCATTGATTACGAGCAGCCGGAAAATCCCGATGAAGCTCAGGCGTTTATCATCAGCTTCTGGACGGGAAGAAGATTTATGTCATCAATTCACACGGTGTTCGGTGTGAGAAAAAATAACGATATCAGAATATACAACCGGTATAATAATTCGCCGGAGGTATATCATTATAAATCCCTTGAAGCCCTCACGAAAGGCAGAAAGCCTGTGGCTTTTTTTGCTGTGGAAAAGCAGAGTGCTCGGGATAATACATAACTATTAAGGAGTAAATATCATGGGAAGATTATTTGGAACAGACGGTGCAAGAGGAGTTGCAATCACCGAACTCACCTGCGAGCTTGCTATGCAGATAGGCAGAGCGGCGGCTCTTGTACTCACAAAGAAGGTAAGCCATAAGCCTCAGATTCTTATAGGAAAGGATACGAGAATTTCTTCGGATATCCTCGAGGCGGCTCTCTGTGCGGGAATCTGCTCGGTGGGAGCTGACGCAATTATACTCGGAGTAGTACCCACTCCGGCAGTAGCATACCTCGTAAAGGAGAAAAATGCCGACGCTGGAATTATGATCTCGGCTTCACACAACAGCGTTGAGTTCAACGGAATCAAGCTCTTCGCTTCGACAGGCTACAAGCTCAGCGATGAAATCGAGGAGGAAATCGAGCGTCTTATTCTCGACAATCCCGAGGAGATCACTCTCAAATCCCACACAGAGGTCGGAAAAATCACTTACTGCGAAACTGCTGTCGAGGAGTACATCGAGCATATCAAGGATTCGATCGACACTGACCTCAGCGGACTCCGTATCGCTCTCGACTGCGCTAACGGAAGCTCTGCCGCTACCGCTAAGCAGCTCTTCGAGGAGCTGGGCGCTGACGTTCTCCTCATCAGCGACGAGCCTGACGGTACAAATATCAATAAGGACTGCGGCTCGACTCATATGGAGAATCTCATGGAATTCGTTGTCGAGAACAGCTGCGACTGCGGTCTTGCCTTCGACGGAGACGCCGACAGATGTCTCGCTGTTGACGAAAAGGGCGAGCTGATCGACGGCGACAAGCTCATTGCTATTTGTGCTAAGTCCTACAAGGAGCAGGGCAGACTCAAGAATGATGCTGCCGTTGTTACTGTTATGACAAATCTCGGATTCAGCTATTTCGCTAAGGAAAACGGAATAAAGACTGTTACCGCAAGCGTGGGCGATCGTTATGTCCTCGAGAAGATGCTCGACGGCGGCTATAATATCGGCGGTGAGCAGAGTGGTCATATTATTTTCCTCGACGACGCTACTACGGGCGACGGTCAGCTCTCGGGAGCTAAGGTTCTCGAGATACTCAAAAACTCCGGAATGAAAATGAGCGAGCTTGCCGATGTTATGTATAAATTCCCGCAGGTCATGATCAATGTCAGAATCACTCCCAGAGACAAAGAGGTCTGGAAGAATGACTCCGAGATTACCAGTCTTATCGAAAAGCATGAGGAGACTCTCGGCGATTCCGGAAGAATCCTCGTCCGTGAAAGCGGTACTGAGCCTCTTATCCGCGTCATGATAGAGGGCAAGGAGTTCTCGCAGATCAATGCAATGGCTGTCGAGATCGCAGACAAAATCAAGGAACGCTCGGGAAGATGATTTCTGATTCGGACTAGCTTGACTGAGGCAGGATGCTGTCCGAAGTCGAGCTGTGCCGACATAGGATGTGAGGTCGGCTATGCGGTGTTCGATGCGGTCTGCCAAAGGCAGACCCTACACACGGGAGGGCGAGGGCATTTTCAATTACAGACAAAACCGGAATATGCAACCGTAGGGGCGAGTTCCGCTCGCCCACAGAAAAATACAGTGATGTCAGGCGTGGGCACCTAATGAACGCCCCTACAACGGGATTTGGTGTATCCTTGGCGCATCCCAAGGTCACTTCCGTTGGGCGCACGGAATGCGCCCCTACAGATAAAATCGGAATATACAACCGTAGGGACTGCCTTTGGCAGTCCGCACACGAAATCACAGCAGCAATGGGACGTCGGGGGCGCCCTCCCCTACAGAGCAAGCCGGAAGGTACAACCGTAGGGGCGAGTTCCGCTCGCCCGAAAAAATACGATAATGTCAGGCGTGGGTGCCCGATGAGCGCCCCTACAACGGGATTTGGTGTATCCTTGGCACATGCCAAGGTCACTTCCGTTGGGCGCACGGAATGCGCCCCTACAGAACAAATCGGAATATACAACCGTAGGGGCGACCCTTGCGGTCGCCCGATAACTAAAAACACCGCAGGCAGATGGGATTCCCAAAGGTGCGGAGGCAGAGCCTCTGCGAAAAAGGAGAAATATAAATTGAGAACAGCAAACAACTGGAAAGACTATATAATACTCGACACCTCGGACGGGGAAAAACTCGAGACATGGGGCGGAGTCAGCCTTGTACGGCCTGACCCTCAGATTATCTGGAAAACAGATAGAAAAAATCCGCTGTGGAATTCCGCAGACGGTCACTATCACCGTTCGGCTTCGGGCGGAGGTAAATGGGAGTTCCGCAAGAGACTTCCCGAATCGTGGAATATAAGCTATAAGAATCTCACATTCAACATTCGTCCCACAGGCTTCAAGCATACCGGACTATTCCCCGAGCAGGCTGTGAACTGGGACTTTATGGCTGACAAAATCAGAAATGCAGGACGTGAGATAAGCGTTCTGAATCTCTTTGCTTATACGGGCGGAGCT